>JAYUEA010000485.1:0-3263 GCA_043739465.1 Propionibacteriaceae bacterium | reverse complement strand
AGTTCGGGGCGCGCGTCCACCTCGTACCCGTGGGCGACGCCCCACCGAACGTGAGGCTCGACCGCGTGGCCCGGATGGCGGCCGCGATCTTCTCGGACTCGGTGACCGACGGCCAGCGGATCGGCGTCGCCTGGGGGGTGACGCTGACGGCGGTCGTCAGCCATCTCGAACGAAGACCTCTCAAGGGCGCGTCGATCGTCCAGCTCAACGGCGGCGCCAACGGCCGCGATCCCGGGACGATCCACGTCGGCAGCATCCTCGAGGGCTTGAGCTCGGCGTTCAACGCGACGGTCGTCCACTTCCCCGTGCCGGCGTTCTTCGACTACGTCGAGACCAAGGAGGCGATGTGGCAGGAACGCTCGGTGAAGTACGTCCTCGAGATGCAGCACCAGCTCGACGTCGCCGTCTTCGGCGTGGGAGCGCTCCACGCGACCATCCCGTCGCACGTCTACACGGCCGGCTACCTCGACGAGGAGGACATCGCCACGATCGCCCGCGAGGGGGCGGTGGGCGACGTCTGTACGGTCATGCTCCGCGAGGACGGCAGCTGGGAGGACATCTCCCTCAACAGCCGGGCGACCGGCCTCGCGCCCAGCGTGCTGCGTCAGATCCCGTCACGAATCTGCGTCGTGGCCGACCCGTCACGTGCTCCGGCGCTGCTCGGCGCGCTTCGTCTCGGGGTCGTGACCGATCTCGTGGTCGACGACCAGACGGCGGCAGCCGTACTGGCGAGGATGTGAGCTGAAGAAAAGCAGTGGGCTGTGTCGGCGACCGCGCCTAGTGTGGTCGGTCATGGACTTCCACATCGCCCAGATCGATCTCGGCAGCGACCTCAGCTCGCCACCGTCCAGCGTCTGGGAAGGAACGGTCAGCCTCGAGATCGAGGACCACCTCGCGACGTTCGGCTACACCGACCTCGTCGAGACCGACACGTCAGCGCGTCTCGAGCGCCTCCGCCATGCGACGGACCACCTCCACGTCCCGTTCGTGGCGCTGATCGGAAAGGCGCCCGACCGCGACGGCCTCCGCACGCTCCCGGCTACGGGTGACACTTCCGTCTGCAGTGACGATGTCGTCGCGGTGATGTGGGTCGAGCTCCCCCTCCTCGACAACCTGCATTTCGGCTACATCGACCTCACGGTCCGCATCGGCAACCGCCACCAGGACATCGGCTCGGCGATGATCCGGCATGGGGAGCATCTGCTGCGCACCCGCGACAGAACGACCATCCTCGGCTGGAACATGGTGACCTCCGCTCTCACCGACCTCGACCGCCCCACGGAAGGGACGCTGGCGGACCCGAGCGGCACCATCCGCATCCGTACCGACGACCGGGACGTCCGGTTCGCCCTTGCCCAGGGCTACTCGTTCAGCCAGGCCGAACGGCACAGCCTGCAGCCGCTCCCGGTCCCTGAGGCGGTCCTCGCCGACGCCTTGGCGGAGGGAGAGGCGAAGGCGGCCGGCTACGAGCTCGTACAGTTCCTCGGGAAGCCGAGCGAGGAACTGCTCGAAGGCCTCGTGCCGCTGTTCGCCGCCATGGCCACCGACCCGCCGCTGGGTGACGTCGACTGGCGGCCCGAGGTCTGGGACACCGAGCGGGTGCGACGGGCGTACGCGCAGATGACCGCAGGGCTCGATGTGTACACGACCTGTGCCCGCCACATCGCGACCGGCGAGCTGGCGGCCTTCACGCAGCTCAAAGGGCCCCACGACAAGCCGGAGGTCGTCTACCAGGAGAACACGCTGGTCCTCAGCCATCATCGGGGCCACGCCCTCGGCCTCTGGGTCAAGGCGGCGAACTGCGCGTGGATCTCCCGCGACCGTCCGTCCTCGCGACGCGTGCACACCTGGAACGCCGACGAGAACGACTACATGCTCGACATCAACACGCGGCTCGGCTACCGCCGCGAGGGCATCGCCGCCGCCTGGCAGAAGGTGTTCGCCTGACGTCAGCGCGGAGACTGGCCAGCGGGCGCACCTGTCTGATCGTTGAGTGCTACCGAAACCACGGTTTCGTCGTCACGATTCGGTGGTTTCGGTGGCACTCGAGTGGCGCCCCTAGTCGGTGAGTGGTGCGAAGCGACCGCCTGATGCCGCGAGGATCTCCTCGCCGCCGTCCTCGGCCGTCAGCACCCAGCAGCCGCCGGGCGTGACGGCGACGGTGTGCTCCCAGTGCGCGGCAATCGTGCCGTCGCGGGTGACGACGGTCCAGTCGTCCTCCAGCACATCCGTGCCGGGGTTGCCGAGCACCACGATCGGCTCGATCGCGATCGCCGCGCCCACGGGCAGCTTGGGCCCGCGGCCAGGGCGACCGAGACTGGGTACGTCCGGGTTCATGTGCATCTTCGTGCCGATGCCGTGTCCCGTGTACTCGGCGACGATCCCGTACCTCTGCGGCGCCGATCGAACGTACGACTGGATCGCTGAGGAGATGTCGCCGACGTGCACCTCGGGCCTTACCCGGGAGATGCCCGTCGCCAACGCGAGCCGGGTGACCTCGCTCAGTTCCAACGCCTCAGGCGCCACCTCCCCGACGGTGACTGTCACCGCGGCGTCGCCGTGGAACCCGTCCACGATCGCGCCGAAGTCGATGGACACCAGGTCGCCGTCGGCAAGGATCCGCTCCCCCGGTATGCCGTGGACGATCTCGTCATTGACGGAGATGCACACGACGCCTGGGTAGGCAGGGATGCCGAAGCCGATGTCGTACCCCAGGAAGTTCGACGTCGCACCCTCGCGGCCCAGTACATCGCGCCCGACGGCATCGATCTCACCGGTGGAGGTGCCCGCGACCGCCGCAGCGGCCATCTCGCGCAGCGCACGAGCGACCACGAGCCCCGCGCGACGCATCACGCGGAGCTCTTCAGTGGTCTTGATCTCCAGACCGGCAACCAGACGCGGCATCAGGCGTGCGGGACCTTGAGCGCGTGAACGATGCGCTCCGACACCTCGTCCACGCTGCCATCACCGTCGACCTCGACGAGGAGGCCCTTCTCGCGGTAATGGGTCAGCAGCGGCTCGGTCGCCGTGTGGTAGATGACCATGCGGTGGCGGATGGTCTCCTCGTTGTCGTCTGGCCGGTTCTCGAGCTCCGCGCGATGGAGCATGCGCGCGATCAGCGCCTCGTTCTCGACGGTCAGTGAGAGCACAGCGTCGAGCCCCAGGTCGTCGAGGATCCGATCGAGTGCCGCGGCCTGGTGGGTCGTACGTGGGAAACCGTCCAGGAGGAAACCGTTGGCGCAGTCGGCCTCGGACAGTCGGTC
>JAYUEA010000484.1:0-3264 GCA_043739465.1 Propionibacteriaceae bacterium | reverse complement strand
CTGTCGAGGTGCGGCTGTCGCGCTTCGATGGTCTCGACAGCGAGGCGGGGCTGCTCAGCCGTGGGGTTCCCGTCCGCCGCGTCAACGGGCACCTGGTCACGACCGTCTACGACCTGATGCTCGCGCAGTATGGCGTCGCCCGGGACGGTCTGCCCGGCACCTGGCCAACGGGCTACGATGACGCCGACGAGCCGTACACGCCGTCGTGGCAGGAGAAGATCACCGGTGTCGCAGCCTCGGCCGCGGCGCGGATCGCCCGGGAGTTCGCGGCCAATGCCGAGGAGTCCAAAGGGCGTTCGATGATCATCATGGGCGCGGGCACCAACCACTGGTTCCACTCCGACACCATCTACCGAAGCTTCCTGACCTTGACCAACCTGACCGGATGTCAGGGCGTCAACGGCGGCGGATGGGCGCACTACGTGGGCCAGGAGAAAGTCCGCCCGCTCACTGGCTACACCCAGGTCGCCAACGCCCTGGACTGGGTCCGCCCGCCTCGCAACATGATTCAGACGGCTTACTGGTACCTGCACAGCAACCAGTTCCGCTACGACCACTTCGGTGCGGACACGCTCGTCTCGGCCACGGCCGGCGGACAGTTGGCGGGCAAGACGACCGCGGACATCATCGCGGCGTCGGCCCGGATGGGGTGGATGCCCTCCTACCCGACCTTCGACCGTAACCCGCTCGACCTGGCCGACGAGGCCGACGAGGCCGGGCGCCCCGTCGCCGACCATGTGGTCGATGAGCTGAAGTCGGGCCGGCTGAAATTCGCCTGCGAGGACCCGGATGCGGAGGAGAACTACCCGCGTGTGCTCTCAATCTGGCGTGCCAACCTTTTGGGTTCCTCCGCCAAGGGCAACGAGTACTTCCTCAAGCATCTGCTCGGCACCGACCACTCGGTCCGGGCGACCGAGACGCGTGAGCGCGACCGGCCCAAGGACGTCGTCTGGCACGCCGAGGCGCCCACCGGCAAGCTCGACCTGTTGCTGACGCTGGACTTCCGGATGACGAGCACCACGATCTTCTCCGACGTGGTGCTCCCTGCAGCCACCTGGTACGAGAAGCACGACATCAACACCACCGACATGCACCCCTTCGTGCACTCGTTCAACCCGGCGATCAGTCCGCCCTGGCAGACGCGCACCGACTGGGAAGCGTTCATGACCATCTCCAAGCGGTTCAGCGAGCTGGCAGCGGAGCACCTGGGCGTCCGCAGGGACGTCGTGGCGGTGCCCCTGAGCCATGACACGGCCGATGCCATGGCGAACCCGCACGGCGTCGTCCTGGACTGGAAGGCGGGGGAGTGCGAGCCCCTCCCGGGAGTGACCATGCCAAAACTCGTTGTGGTGGAACGTGACTACGGCGCGATCGCCGCGAAGATGGCAGCTCTGGGGCCGCTGATGGACACGCTCGGGGCCACCACCAAAGGGGTGACCTTCAGGCTTGACAAGGAGATCAGCTTCCTGCGACACAAGAACGGTGCCGTCCGCGGCGGCCCGGCTGATGGTCGCCCATCCCTGGCTCGCGACGTCGACGCCTGCGAGGCGATCCTGGCCATGTCGGGCACGACGAACGGTCGCCTGGCCACGCAGGGTTTCCAGACGCTCGAGAAGCGAACGGGGGTCAAGCTTGCCGACCTTGCCGCCGAGCACGAAGGCAAACAGATCACTTTTGCGGACACCCAGGGTGCACCGGTCCCGGTCATCACCTCGCCGGAATGGTCCGGTTCGGAGGCCGGGGGTCGACGCTACTCACCGTTCACGATCAACGTCGAACGCCTCAAGCCGTGGCACACCCTGACGGGGCGGATGCACTTCTACCTCGACCACGACTGGATGGCTGAGCTCGGTGAAGGGCTGCCCGTCTACCGGCCACCGCTGAACATGTCGGCGTTGTTCGGCGAGCCCGCGGTCGGCCAGACCGGTCAGATGGGCCCGGGCGGTGAGCTGGGCGTCAGCGTGCGCTACCTGACTCCGCACAGCAAGTGGTCCATCCACTCGGAGTACCAGGACAACCTGTTCATGCTCTCGCTGTCCCGCGGTGGCCAGACCATCTGGATCAGCAAGGAGGATGCGGCCAAGGTCGGGATCCACGACAACGACTGGATGGAGGCGGTCAACCGCAACGGCGTCGTGGTCGCCCGCGCGATCGTCAGCCACCGGATGCCCGAGGGCACCGTCTACATGCACCACGCCCAGGACCGGCTGATCGACGTCCCGATCGCGGAGACCTCCGGCCAGCGAGGCGGCATACACAACTCGCTGACCCGACTGATGATCAAGCCGAGCCACCTGATCGGCGGCTACGCGCAGCTCTGCTTCGCCTTCAACTATCTCGGCCCGACCGGCAACCAACGCGACGAGGTCACCATGATCCGGCGTCGATCACAGGAGGTGGAGTACTGATGAGGGTAATGGCCCAGATGGCGATGGTGATGAACCTCGACAAGTGCATCGGCTGCCACACCTGCTCGGTCACCTGCAAGCAGGCGTGGACCAACCGGGCCGGCACCGAGTACGTCTGGTTCAACAATGTCGAAACCCGCCCAGGACAAGGGTATCCGCGCGGCTACGAGGACCAGGAGAAATGGAAAGGCGGCTGGATGCTGAACCGCCGGGGGAGGCTCGCCCTCAAGGGCGGCGGCCGCCTGCAGAAGCTCGGGACGATCTTCTCCAACCCCAAGCTGCCCTCCATCTCGGACTACTACGAGCCGTGGACCTACGACTACAGCACCCTGACCGACGCCCCGGCGCAGGCCCACACGCCGGTCGCCCGACCCAAGTCGCTGATCTCCGGCAAGAACATCAACATCTCCTGGAGCGCAAACTGGGACGACGACCTCGGTGGCTCGATCGACCATGGCCACAAGGATGTGATCCTCAAGAACATCGCCGACAAGGTGATATTCGAGTTCGAGCAGACGTTCATGTTCTATCTGCCGCGGATCTGCGAACACTGCCTGAACCCCTCGTGTGCCGCCTCCTGTCCCTCGGGCGCGATCTACAAGCGGGCCGAGGACGGCATCGTCCTGGTCGACCAGAACCGATGCCGCGGTTGGCGGATGTGCGTCTCGGGCTGCCCGTACAAGAAGGTCTACTTCAACCACAAGACCGGCAAGGCCGAGAAGTGCACGTTCTGCTTCCCCCGCATCGAGGTGGGCCTGCCGACCGTGTGCGCCGAGACGTGCGTCGGTCGCCTTCGCTACATCGGCCTCATCCTGTATGACGCGGACAAGGTCCTGCAGGCTGCCTCCACCACCGA
>JAYUEA010000483.1:0-3266 GCA_043739465.1 Propionibacteriaceae bacterium | reverse complement strand
CGCCTCCGATGACGGCCACGTGGCGCGGCTCGCCGACGCGGTCGGTCCCCATCGGCCCCGGGTGTCGTACAGCTCGTCGGTCACGGCCGGGCAGCGATGCGGTCATGAGAGCTCCTTACGGGCGACGAACGTGTGGAGGATGCCGCGCTGCCAGCCGGTGGCCGTACGGTGTGCGACCTCGGTGAAGCCCGCGGCCACGAGCCGGTCACCGAACCGGGTCACCGAGTCGAACTGGACGACGCTGCGCCACAGGTACGCGTACAGGTCGCGGTTGCGGTCCAGCAGCACGCCCAGCGGGATGATGATCGCCTTGCACACCGCGTCCCAGACGAGCCGCGAGCGCCGGTCGCCGGCCACCGAGTACTCCTGCACCACGAGCCAGCCGCCCGGCGCGAGCAGGTCGTACACCTCGCTGATCGCCGCGTCCCGGCAGTGCGCCGGCACGTTGCGGAACAGGTAGCAGGTGAGGATGCCGTCGTACCTCCCGCGGCCGATCCGGTTGACGTCGAGCTCGCCGGCGACCGCGTGCTCGAACCGCACGCCCACCGGCCAGGACCGTCGATCAGCCTGCTCGAGCATCCCGTGCGAGGCATCGAGGCCCAGCACCTCCGACCCCAGAGGTGCCGCGCCGACCAAGGCCCTCGTCGACGCACCCGTACCGCACGCCAGGTCGACCAGCCGCAGACCCGGCCGCCGACCCACCCTCTCCATCAGCGCGCGGGCGGCCCGGCGAAGCTCCTGGTGGTAGCCGGGGTTGAGTCCGACGAGCAGGTCGTAGCGGGAGGCGCCACGGTCGAAGGCGGCCGAGGTGGTCACGCCTGCTCCTTGCGGTTGAGCCTGAGCCAGACGAGCAAGGTCAGCGTGACCATCGCCCATCCGAAGCCGAAGTCCTCGACGGGGATGTCCCACGGGAAGCGCAGCCCCGACTGTTCGGCGGGGTTGTAGATGACGATCGGGTTCGACAGCTTGGTGAGCCAGCCGTCGACGAACGACTGGAAGAACCATGTGATGGCGATGGCGACCCAGTACTGGACCGACCGGAAGATGCCCGTACGGAACCACGCCAGCTCGAGGACGACGACGGCAACGATCGCGATGGCCGTCATGACCGGGTACTCAGCCACGCCGGCCCTTCCCGCGCCGCATCACGTGGCCCACGGCCTCGTACGTGAGCAGCCCGCAGACCGGGATCACCACGAAGAACACCAGCTCCTCGAGCGGCATCACGCCGAGCATGATCCCGGTCGTGAAGCGCGGGCTGTACGACCAGTGGTGGCGCAGGATCCCGACGACGTCCCAGATCACGAAGACCACGACGGTCGGGATCAGGGCGAGGAGCAGGCGGAGCGGACGCCGATAGACGCGGGCCCGCAGCACGAACTCGAGCGGTAGCGTCAGCACCAGGCAGGCGGCCATGAGCGCGAGGTACTGCCATCGGTCGTCCACCCACCACCTCCGGTTCACGCACCCGCGTTTGTTCAATGTTTGTATAGACTTTAGGCGACGATTCCGTCCGGCGACAATGACCGTCATCACGAAGGGTTCCGCATGGCCGAGGAGCAGAACCGCCGCCGGGCGACGAAGCCCGGCGAGGCGGACAGTCCCCGGATCCAGCAGGACCGGCCCCTGAGCCTGTCGGACGGTCCCCTGAGCCCGTCGGACGGTCCCCTGAGCCCGTCGAAGGGTTCCGTGTGGCGCATCCGGACGCTGGCTGCGGCCCGGCAGGTGCTGAGGGAGCGTACGAGGACGACCCAAGCCGGTTTCACCGCTGAGGCCATCCCGCGGGGCTACTTCACCAAGCACCCGATCCTCATCTCCGACGGTCCCGAGCACGACGAGCAGCGCAGCAAGGTGGCCCGGTTCTTCGCGCCGACGGTGGTGGCCGAGCGCTATCTGGGTCTGATGGAGACGTGCGCCGACCGGCTGCTCGATGCCGCGCCCGAGGTCGTACAGCTCGACGAGCTGGCCCTGCTGTACACGGTAGAGGTAACCGCCGAGGTGGTCGGCCTGACGAGCGCGCCGGTCCCGAAGATGGCCAGGCGGCTGGTCAGCTTCTTCAACCAGCCACCCTTCGACATCACGAAACCCGACCTCGGCCGCACCCCGCGTCAGTGGGCGAGCGCCGCCTGGAACGGGCTGCTGCCGATCGTGCGGTTCTGGCTCGCGGATGTCAGGCCGGCGGTACGGGCGCGTCGCCGGGCACCTCAGCGCGACGTCATCAGCCACCTGATCGCCGAGGGGTACAGCAATGCGGACATCCTCGTGGAGTGCGTCACGTACGGGACCGCCGGCATGGTCACCACGCGGGAGTTCGTCGCGATGGCCGCGTGGCACCTGCTCACCGACGATGCGTTGCGCGCCCGCTACCTGGTCGCGGAGGCAGCAGAACGTACGGCGATCCTGCACGAGCTGATCCGCCTCGAGCCGGTCGTCGGCCACCTGTACAGGCGGGTCCAGGAGGCGTTCGACATCTCGGACAGCGACGAGACGTTGACCGTGGCGAAGGGCGACCTCATCGACGTCTGCATCAGGCCTGCGAACGCCGACGTCCAGGCGGTGGGCGACGACCCTCTCGGCATCTGCCCGTACCGCCCCCTCCCGTCCGGGGTCGGCCAGGCCGCACTCAGCTTCGGTGACGGCGCCCACAAGTGCCCCGGGCAGCCGCTCGCGATCCTCGAGTCGGACGTGCTGCTGACCCGCCTGCTCGCCCGGAAGCCCGTGATCGTCCGCGAGCCGACCATCGGCTGGGACGACCTCATCGCCGGCTACTACCTGCGCGACTTCGAGGTGCGGCTGACCGCGCCGAAAGCCAACTGAGGCCTGGTCTGGGGTGTCCACTCGTGATCTCAGCCGCCGACCAGCGGTTCGCACAACCTTTAGGTCTTCCGCACAACCACTGTGACCCCACTTCGCGACCTAAGGGTTGTGCGCGTCGGCGGCCCGGCCCGGTTCTCCCCCTTGACAAGGGTCCATGCCCTGGCTCAGGCTGACATCTGAACAGGCGTTCAGATGAATGGGGTGGCGATGTCCGTGGTGACGGGTCTGGACGGGTGCGCCGTGGCATGCGTGCACCCGGAGAAGGTCTCGCTGGTCATCGCTAACGCTCCTGACGCCGGCGAGTTGGCGCGACTCACGGGTGTGCGGCACGTGTATGGACGCGCGCGGCTTGACGCAGGAGGAGCTGGTCTCTGGAGCGCAGCGGTCAACACTCGACGAAGCTGACCCAGATGACTCTGGCCGCCGACAAGGTGTTGGTGTTCTGATGC
>JAYUEA010000482.1:0-3275 GCA_043739465.1 Propionibacteriaceae bacterium | reverse complement strand
GCGGCGTTCTGCAGGGCCGAGCGGGTGACCTTGGCCGGGTCGATGATGCCGGCCGCGATCATGTCGACGTATTCACCGGTCGCGGCGTTGAGGCCCTGCCCGACGGGCAGGTTGCGGACCTTCTCCACGACGACGCCGCCCTCGAGGCCGGCGTTGATCGCGATCTGCTTGATCGGGGCCTCGAGCGCCAGGCGCACGATGTTGGCGCCGGTCGCCTCATCACCGACCAGGTCGAGCTTGTCGAACGCGGTCTGCGCCGCCTGCAGTAGCGCGACGCCACCACCGGCGACGATGCCCTCCTCGACGGCCGCCTTGGCGTTGCGCACAGCGTCCTCGATGCGGTGCTTGCGCTCCTTGAGCTCGACCTCAGTCGCCGCGCCGACCTTGATGACGGCGACGCCGCCGGCCAGCTTGGCCAGCCGCTCCTGCAGCTTCTCCCGGTCGTAGTCGCTGTCGGACTTCTCGATCTCGGCGCGGATCTGCTTGACCCGGCCGGCGATCTGGTCGGTGTCGCCAGCGCCTTCGACGATGGTCGTCTCGTCCTTGGTGATGACGACCTTGCGAGCCCGGCCGAGCAGCTCCAACCCCGCGGTGTCGAGCTTGAGACCGACCTCCTCGGAGATGACCTGCGCGCCGGTCAGGATCGCGATGTCCTGCAGCATCGCCTTGCGGCGGTCACCGAACCCGGGGGCCTTGACCGCGGCGGACTTGAAGGTGCCGCGGATCTTGTTGACCACCAGGGTCGCGAGGGCCTCGCCCTCGAGGTCCTCGGCGATGATCGCCAGCGGCCGGCCGGACTGCATGACCTTCTCCAGCAGCGGCAGCAGGTCCTTGACCGAACCGATCTTGGAGTTGACGACCAGGACGTAGGGGTCGTCGAGGGTCGCCTCCATCCGCTCCGGGTCGGTGACGAAGTAGGGGCTGATGTAGCCCTTGTCGAAGCGCATGCCCTCGGTGAGCTCGAGCTCGAGGCCGAAGGTGTTGCTCTCCTCGACGGTGATCACACCCTCCTTGCCGACCTTGTCCATCGCCTCGGCGATGATCTCGCCGACGGTGGTGTCAGCTGCCGAGATGGAGGCGGTCGAGGCGATCTGTTCCTTGGTCTCGACGTCCTTGGCGGCGTTGCCGATGGCCTCGACGACGCTGGCGACAGCGGCCTCGATGCCCTTCTTCAGGCCCATCGGGTTGGCGCCGGCCGCGACGTTGCGCAGGCCCTCACGCACGAGCGCCTGGGCGAGCACGGTGGCGGTGGTGGTGCCGTCGCCCGCGACGTCGTCCGTCTTCTTGGCGACCTCCTTGACGAGCTCGGCCCCGATCTTCTCGTACGGGTCCTCGAGCTCGATCTCCTTGGCGATGGAGACACCGTCGTTGGTGATCGTGGGAGCGCCCCACTTCTTCTCCAGCACGACGTTGCGGCCCTTCGGGCCGAGTGTCACCTTGACGGCGTCGGCGAGCTGGTTCATGCCGCGCTCGAGGCCGCGACGGGCCTCCTCGTTGAACGCGATGATCTTGGCCATGTGGTGTCCGTCCTCCTGGAACGGTTGCGGTAAACCGTGGGACGCCCGCGACGGCCGGCCAGGACGACGGGAGTCTGCCCCGCCGCACCTGACCTCATCTCCACGATCTCGGTCTGGTGCTGTCTTGATGCTGAGCTGCTGTCACTCTCCTAGGGAGAGTGCTAACCCAATGATTAGCACTCGACCCCCTTGAGTGCAAGCCGTCGGGCCGCTCAGCGGTGCTGGAATCCCCGTGGGCCCTGGACCGAGCGCAAGCAGCCGTCAGATCTTGTGGACGGCGTCGGCCTGCGGGCCCTTCTGGCCCTGCGAGACCTCGAACTCGACGCGGTCACCCTCTTCGAGGCTGCGGTAGCCGGTAGCGTCGATCGCGCTGTAGTGCACGAACACGTCCGGACCGCCGTCCTCGGCGATGAAGCCGTAGCCCTTCTCGGCGTTGAACCACTTGACCGTGCCCTGAGCCATTACCTACTCCTGTCCGAACCGAGTGCGAGCGGTGCGAATCTAGCGACACCGCCCCTGCCGCGTCACCCCCCGTTCGTACGCACTCCCCGGATTCAGCCGCCAGCGCCGCCGGAGCCGCCCTGGCCGCCGGCCACGGCGGGGATGACCGAGACGGTGCTGCCGCCCGGCGTCGGGGTGTCGAGGCCACCGGCGAAGCGAACGTCCTCGTCACCGACGTACACGTTGACGAAGCGACGCAGCTTGCCCTGGTCGTCGAGCACGCGGGGGCCGATGCCGGGGTAGCCGGCCTCGAGCGCGGTGATGACCTCGGACAACGTCGCGCCCTCGACGGTCACCTCGGAGGCCCCGCCGGTGTAGGTACGCAAGATCGTGGGAACCCGGATGGTGACGCTCACGCCTGCCCTGCCTCTCGGAACAGCCCGAGCTCCGCCTCGCGGAACGCGTCGAGCGATGGACGGATGGTGACGCTCGGCCCGACGACGCCGGACACGGCGTCGAGGGTCTTCAGTCCGTCGCCGGTGTTGAGCAGCACCGTCTCCGCGTCGGGGTCGGCCAGGCCGAGCGCCAACAGCTTGCGGAGCACCGCGAGGGTCACCCCGCCCGCGGTCTCGGCGAAGATCCCCTCGGTCTCGGCCAGCAGCCGGATTCCCGCCACGACCTCGGCGTCCGAGACGTCGGCGATGGCCCCGCCGGTACGCCGCACGACGTCCAGCGCGTACGGCCCGTCGGCCGGGTTGCCGATGGCGAGCGACTTGGCGATGGTGTCCGGCTTGACCGGGCGTACGACGTCAGCGCCGGCCGCGTACGCCTGCGAGACGGGTGAGCAGCCGGTGGCCTGGGCGCCGAAGACGCGGTAGGGCGTGCCCTCGACCAGGCCGAGCGACGCGAGCTCGCCCCAGGCCTTGTCCACCTTGGTCAGCAACGAGCCGGACGCGATCGGCGAGACCACCTGCTGCGGCAGCCGCCAGCCGAGCTGCTCTGCGATCTCGTACCCCACGGTCTTGGAGCCCTCGGCGTAGAACGGGCGCAGCGTCACGTTCACGAAGCCCCAGTCCTCGTGCTCGAAGGCGACCTCGCTGCAGAGCCGGTTGACGTCGTCGTAGTTGCCCTGGATCGCGACGAGGGTGCCGCCGTAGACCGCGGCGTTGACGGTCTTGCCGTCCTCGAGGTCGTCCGGGATCAGCACCACCGAACGAAGTCCGGCCCGGGCAGCAGCAGCGGCGACCGCGCCGGCCAGGTTGCCGGTGGAGGCGCACGCGACGGTGGTCAGGCCGAGGGTGTGCGCCGCAGTCATCG
>JAYUEA010000481.1:0-3275 GCA_043739465.1 Propionibacteriaceae bacterium | reverse complement strand
CACCTGTCGAGCGTCGAGCAGGACGACTTCCACGGCGGCCGCGACCTGACCGAGGCGTTGGCGCACATCGCCTGGCCCGCCACCGTGGCCGGGTGCGTCCTCAGCCTCGAACGTGCGTTCCTGCCGGCGCAGTACGAGTCCGACCTGCCCGACGATCCGGCGCTCGCCAGCGTCGTCGTCGCGAACCATCCCCAGCGGCAGGAGCTCCGACTGGTCACGGGGGTCCTCCGTGACGGCACGCGGCACGCCGTGGGGCGCCTGCGTACCGACCCGTTCGAACTTCTCGGAGGTGCGGACCTCGCGCCGGGACTCGCCACAGCCCTTCTGGCTACTCTGGAGGACTGAACTTCCACGCAAGGAGAGCTTCTGTGTCCAGCCCTGTGCTAGGCAAGAATTCCCGGCGAGGTGCACTGATCCCGACGATCGTCGCCCTGCTCGTCATCGGGTACCTGTTCACCACGTTCGCCCAGCTGTGGACGGACAACCTCTGGTTCACGCAGCTGGGCTACGGGGGCGTCTTCTCGACGCAGCTGTGGACGTCGGTCGGCCTGTTCCTGGGCTTCGGGATCGTCATGGGCGGCGCGGTCGCACTGACCATCTTCACGGCGTCGCGAGCCGTTCAAGGAGGTTCTCGTACAGGCAGTGAGCTGCTCAACCGTTACCGCGACGTGCTCGGTCGTCGGGCCAGGCTCGCCGTCGTACTTCCCGCCATCTTCTTCGGGATCATGGCCGGGTTCTCCGGCACCGCAGCGCGCTCGACGTTCCTCGCCTACGTCCACCGCACCTCGTTCGGGGTCAACGACCCCCGGTTCGGTCTCGACGTGTCGTTCTTCGTCTTCGAGTACCCCTGGTATCGCTACCTGAACTCGTTCGTCCTGGGACTGCTGCTGCTGTGCCTCGCGATCGCCATCGTGATGAACTTCGCGCTCGGGCTGCTGACCTCGCAGGGCAAGCCCGGCGCCGGCAACATCCGCGCGCACGCCCAGATCTCGACGCTCGCCGGTCTGGCGCTGATCTCGTACGGGATCGACGCGTTCCTCGACCGCTACTCCGAGGAGCTGCAGTCCTCGACCCTGCTCGACGGCCTCACCTACACCGGGGACAAGGCGCAGATCACGGCGCACACCGTGGTCGCAATGATCTCGTTGCTCACCGCCGTGCTGTTCTTCGTCTACTCGCGGCGCCCCGGATGGCGGATCCCGATCACCGCAGCGATCCTGATGGTGGTGTCGTCCCTGATCGTGGGGGTCGCGTACCCGTCCTTCGTCCAGTCGTTCGACGTCAAGCCCGACGAGCCCGACAAGGAACGTCCGTACATCCAGAACAACATCACCGCGACCCGAGCCGCGTACGGCGTGGCCAACACGGAGATCTACGACTACGCGGCGACGACCAGTGCTGAGGCCGGCCAGCTGAAGTCCGACGCGGCCGCCATCCCCGGGATCCGCCTGATGGACCCGTCGATGGTGCGCGAGACGTACGAGCAGCTGCAGCAGGTGCGCGGCTTCTACTCGTTCGCACCGATACTCGACGTGGACCGCTACCAGATCAACGGGGTGGAGACCGACGTCGTCATCGCCGCGCGCGAGATGGACCAGACCGGCCTGGCCAACAAGCAGTGGAACAACCTCCACACGGTCTACACGCACGGGTATGGGCTCGCGGCGGCGTATGGGAACCGTCGCCAGGCGGGTGGCGAGCCGGAGTGGCTGGCCAAGGACATCCCCACTATCGGCCTGCTGAAGCCCTCCGAACCGCGCATCTACTACGGCGAGCAGCAGGACTCGTACGTGGTCGTGGGCCGTCAGGCCGGCGAGTCCGCGATCGAGTTCGACACGCCGGGTGGTGGCGACTCCAGCGGTGAGCAGTTCAACACGTACGGCGGTGCCGGGGGCGTGGGCATCGGCAACATGGTCACGCGGGCTCTGTACGCGTCGAAGTTCGCCGACATCAACCTGCTGCTGTCCGACCGGATCAACAGCAACTCGAAGATCCTCTACGACAGGGCGCCGGCGTCGCGCGTCTCCGAGGTCGCCCCGTGGTTGACCGTCGACTCGGACATCTACCCCGCGATCGTCGACGGCCGCATCGTATGGATCGTGGACGCATACACCACGACGGACTCGTACCCGAACAGCCAGCTGATGAGCCTGAAGAGTGCGTCATCGCGGCAGGCCGTGCCGTCGGGCATCTCCTCGGACAAGATCAACTACGTCCGCAACTCGGTGAAGGCCACGGTCGACGCGTACGACGGCTCGGTCAACCTGTACGAGTGGGACGCCTCCGACCCCCTGTTACGCACGTGGCAGAGCGTCTACCCCGGCACCGTGAAGCCGAAGGCGGACATCCCCGCTGACCTGCTCGCGCACCTGCGCTACCCGGAGGACCTGTACCGGGCGCAGCGCGAGATCCTGTCGCGCTACCACATGACGAACCCCGACCAGTGGTACTCGACCTCGGACATGTGGGTCATCCCCAGCGACCCGACGCACGACGAGAAGGACAACCTCCGCGAGCCGACGTACTACATGTCGGTGCGCTGGCCCACGGCCACGTTGAACGGGAAGACTGTCGAGGGCGGGGCCGCGCCGCAGTTCAGCCAGACGACCGTGTACAGCCCGAAGGGGCGGCAGAACCTCGCCGCGTACATGACGGTGGTCGCCGACGCCGCGAGCAAGGACTACGGGAAGATCCGGGTCCTTCGCATGTCGGACACCCAACAGGTGGAAGGGGCGGGGCAGGCCCACAACAACATCCTGCGGGACGAGAAGGTGGCGACGCTGCTGAGGCCGTACCTCAACCAGGGCAGTGCCAAGGCGTTGTACGGGAACCTGCTGACCATCCCGCTGGGCGGCGGCATCCTCTACGTGGAGCCGATCTACACCCAGCGCAACGAGGCCCAGCAGGGTGCGTTCCCTGTGCTCACGTACGTGGTTGTCCGCTTCGGTGACCATGTCGGCATCGCGGACACGTTGCAAGGGGCGCTGGACCAGGTGTTCTCGGGCAACGCGGGAGCGACCACGAACGAGAAGCCTGTGACGCCGCCGCCGGCGACCACGCCCAGCACGACGCCTGGCACGACGACCGGGAACCAGGCGGTGGTCGCCGCCGCGTTGGCCGAGGCCCAGCAGGCCTTCGTCGATGCCGACAGGGCGCTCACGGCAGGAGATCTGGCTGGCTACCAGAAGGCGACCAGGGCGGCGGCTGCGGCAGTCGACAAGGCCACGAAGGCGATGCGCGGCTAGCTTGGCGCAACACGACCCGCTCGTGGGGCC
>JAYUEA010000480.1:0-3287 GCA_043739465.1 Propionibacteriaceae bacterium | reverse complement strand
TCCGCTCGTCCGGCTGGAAGCTGAGCAGCCCGGCGACGTGACCGCCCTTGGCGTCGCGGTTCCCCTCGGGGAGCAGCCACGCCTTCGTACGGTAGACGCGGCCCTTCGTCGTGAAGAACAGGATCCAGTGGTGCGACGTGGTCGCGAACAGGTGCTCGACCTCGTCGTCGGCGCGCAGTGACGCTCCGCGCACGCCGCGGCCGCCGCGCCGCTGGATGCGGTACTGGTCAGCCTTCGTCCGCTTCGCATACCCGCCGTGGGTGATCGTCACGACCAGGTCCTCGTCGGGGATGAGGTCCTCGTCGCTCAGGTCGCCGTCGGCGGAGATGATCCTCGTGCGGCGGTCGTCGCCGTACTTGTCGACGATCTCCGCGAGCTCTGAGGAGATGATCTCTCGCTGACGTTCGGGCTTGGACAGCACGTCCTCGAGGTCGGCGATCTGACGCTCGAGCTCGGCGAGCCGGTCGGTCGTCTTCTGCCGCTCCATCGCTGCGAGGCGTCGGAGCTGGGTGTCGAGGATGTACGTGGCCTGGACCTCGTCGATGTCGAGCAGCTCCATCAGGCCGGAACGGGCCTGCTCGGCGTCGCGCGACCCACGGATCAGCGCGATCACCTCGTCGATCCTGTCGAGGGCCTTGACCAGGCCGCGCAGGATGTGGGCCTGCTCCTGGGCGCGCTGCAGACGGAACTGCGTGCGGCGGATGATGACCTCGACCTGGTGCTTGATCCAGTACGAGATGAACTGGTCCAGACGCAGCGTCCGCGGCACGTCGTCGACGAGCGCGAGCATGTTGCAGCCGAACGAGTCCTGCAGGCCTGTGTGCTTGTACAGGTTGTTCATCACAACGCGCGGCTGGGCGTCGCGCTTGAGGACGAAGACCAGGCGCTGACCCGTACGGGCGCTGGTGTCGTCGCGGATGTCAGCGATGCCGTTCAGCTTGCCGGCGTTGACCAGCTCCGCACTCTTGATCGCGAGGTTGTCGGGGTTGCACATGTACGGCAGCTCGGTGACGACCAGCAGCGTGCGCCCGCGGTTGTCCTCTTCAATGTTGATGACGGCGCGCATGATGACCGAGCCGCGACCCGTGCGGTACGCGTCCTCGATGCCCCCGCGACCGACGATCAGGCCGCCGGTCGGGAAGTCAGGGCCCTTGACGCGGGCCATGGCGGCCTCGAGCAGCTCGGGCTGCAATGCCTCGGGGTTGTCGAGCGACCACTGCACCGCCGACGCGACCTCCCGCAGGTTGTGCGTGGGGATGTTGGTGGCCATGCCGACCGCGATGCCCGTCGAGCCGTTGACGAGCAGGTTCGGGAAGCGCGCCGGGAGTACGACTGGCTCCTGCTCCCGGTTGTCATAGTTCGGCTTGAAGTCGACGGTGTTCTCGTCGATGTCGCGCACCATCTCCATGGCCAGCGGCGCCATCTTGCACTCGGTGTAGCGCATAGCCGCAGCCGAGTCGTTGCCTGGCGAGCCGAAGTTGCCCTGACCGGAGACCAGCGGGGCCCGCATCACCCAGGGCTGCGCAAGACGGACGAGGGTGTCGTAGATCGCCGAGTCGCCGTGCGGGTGGTAGAGGCCCATGACCTCGCCGACCACGCGGGAGCACTTGTTCCAGCCGCGGTCGGGCCGGTAGCCACCGTCGTACATCGCGTACAGCACACGCCGATGTACAGGCTTGAGCCCGTCTCGTACATCCGGCAGCGCGCGCCCGACGATGACGCTCATCGCGTAGTCGAGGTAGCTCCTCTGGATCTCGACCTGCAGGTCGATCGGCTCCACACGGCCGCCGGTCGCCGGCGTCACCAGTTCGTTGTTGTCCGCACCCTCGACGGGGGCCGGGGCCTCGCCGGGGCCCATCGGGTCAGAAGGACCATCGCTCATCGCTTGTCTCCCTTGTGGTCCGTCCTCAGATGTCGAGGAAGCGGACGTCCTTCGCATTGCGCTGGATGAAGTGCCGGCGCTGCTCGACGTCCTCGCCCATGAGGATCGAGAACATCTGGTCGGCGCGCGCCGCGTCGTCGAGTGTCACCTGGAGCAGGATCCGGCCGTCCGGATCCATCGTGGTGTCCCACAGGTCGGAGGCGTCCATCTCGCCAAGGCCCTTGTAGCGCTGGATCGGGTTGACGTTCGGCAGCTTCTTGCCGTGGGCGATGCCGTCGTCGCGCAGGCCGTCGCGCTCCGCGTCGTTGTACGCGAGCTCGTGCGGCGCGTTCGTCCACCGCAGGCGGAACAGCGGCGGCTGCGCGAGGTAGACGTGGCCCGCGTCGATGATCGGCCGCATGAACCGGAACAGCAGCGTCAGCAGCAGCACGCGGATGTGTGAGCCGTCGACGTCGGCGTCGGCCATGAGCACGATCTTGTGGTAGCGCAGCTTGGCGATGTCGAACTCGTCGTGGACGCCGGTGCCGAGGGCGTTGATGATCGCCTCGACCTCCTTGTTGGCGAGGATCCGGTCGAGCCGGGCCTTCTCCACGTTGAGGATCTTGCCGCGCAGGGGAAGGATCGCCTGGGTACGGGGATCGCGGCCGCCCTTCGCGGAGCCACCTGCCGAGTCGCCCTCGACGATGAAGACCTCGCACTCGCTGGGGTCGTTCGACTGGCAGTCGGCCAGCTTGCCGGGCAGACCCCCGCCGAAAAGCAGGCCCTTGCGGGAGCGGGCCATGTCGCGGGCCTTGCGAGCGGCGATGCGGGCGGTCGCTGCCGCCTGCGCCTTCCGTACGATGTCGCGACCCTCGGCCGGGTTCTTCTCGAACCAGTCGCCCAGCTTGTCGTTGACGACCTTCTGCACGAACGACTTCGCCTCGGTGTTGCCGAGCTTGGTCTTCGTCTGACCCTCGAACTGCGGCTCGGAGAGCTTCACCGAGATGATCGCGGTGAGGCCCTCGCGGATGTCGTCGCCGGAGACCCGGTCCTCGCGCTTCTTGATGAGGCCCCAGGTCTCGCCCCAGCGGTTGACGGTGTTCGTCAGCGCGGCGCGGAAGCCCTCTTCGTGGGTGCCACCCTCGTGGGTGTTGATGGTGTTGGCGAACGTGTGGACGCTCTCGTTGAACGAGGTGTTCCACTGCATCGCGACCTCGAGGCCCATGTGCTGGCTCGGGGCGTGCGCCTCGACGGCGATGACCGTCGGGTGGATCGCGTCCTTCGTACCCATCAGGAACGTGACGTAGTCGATCAGGCCGGCGTCGTAGCGGAACGTGTCCGTCAGCTGCTCGCCGTTCTCGTCGACATGCTCGGGACGCTCGTCGGTGATGGTGATCGTGAGGCCCTTGTTGAGGAAGGCGTACTC
>JAYUEA010000479.1:0-3287 GCA_043739465.1 Propionibacteriaceae bacterium | reverse complement strand
CGGAGGTGCTGCGCGCGGGCGATGGCACTCCGGGGATGCAGCTCATCGCGCTCGCCATCCAGGAGGGCGCGGCCGCGTTCCTGGCCCGCCAGTTCCGTACGCTCGGCGTCTTCGCCGCGGTGGCGTTCGCGGCGCTGTTGCTGCTGCCGGTCCACGCGGGCCACTACTCGGAGCTCGTGCTGAGGGCCGCCAGATCGGGGGCCTTCGTCGTCGGTGCCTCCTTCTCGGCCCTGATCGGCTACCTCGGCATGTGGCTGGCGGTGCGCGCGAACGTACGTGTCGCAGCCGCCGCCCAGACCACAGGTCGTGACGACGCGATGCGCATCGCCTTCCGTACAGGCGGTTCCGTAGGCATGGCCACGGTCGGCCTCGGACTGCTCGGCACCACAGTCGTCGTGTTCGTCTTCGGCGGCGACGCGCCCGTCGTGCTGGAGGGCTTCGGCTTCGGCGCCGCGCTGCTCGCGATGTTCATGCGGGTCGGCGGAGGCATCTTCACCAAGGCCGCTGATGTCGGCGCCGACCTCGTCGGCAAGGTCGAGAAGAACATCCCCGAGGACGACCCGCGCAACGCGGCCACGATCGCCGACAACGTGGGTGACAACGTCGGCGACTGCGCAGGGATGGCCGCCGACCTGTTCGAGTCGTACGCCGTCATGCTGGTCGCCTCGATCATCCTCGGCCGGGCCGCATTCGGAGCAGCAGGACTCGTGTTCCCCCTTGTCGTGCTGGGAGCCGGCGTGATCACGGCGTTGGCAGGTGTGTACCTGACGCGGCCCCGACCGGGGGAGAACGGGCTACGTACGATCAAGCGCGCGTTCATCGTCTCCGGTCTGATCGCGGCGGTGCTCTCGGTGGCGGCCGCCTACGCGTACCTGCCATCGAGGTTCGCCGACCTCGGCACCGGAATCGCGTTCACCGGCCCCATCGACGACCCGCGGCTGTTCGCGTCCGGCGCGGTGCTGCTCGGGATCGCGCTCGGCGTGGCGATCATGCTGCTCACCGGCTTCTACACCGGGACCGAGGACCGGCCCGTGCAGGACGTGGGCCGTACGTCCCTGACCGGCGCCGCCACCGTCGTACTCTCCGGCATCTCGCTGGGCCTCGAGTCGGCGGTGTTCACGGCTGTCACCATCGCATTCGTCCTCTACGCCGCGTTCCTGCTGGGCGGCTCCGGGGTGGTCGGCCTGTTCGCCATCGCCCTCGCCGGCTGCGGGCTGCTGACGACGGTCGGTGTGATCGTGGCCATGGACACCTTCGGTCCGGTCTCCGACAACGCGCAAGGGATCGCGGCGATGTCCGGGGAAGTCGGCGTCAAGGGTGCCCAGATCCTCACCGAGCTCGACGCCGTCGGCAACACGACCAAGGCGATCACCAAGGGCATCGCGATCGCGACCGCAGTGCTCGCAGCGACCGCCTTGTTCGGCTCGTTCACCGATGCGATCGCGGGGGTGCTGAAGGACACGTACGGACAGTTCGTCACCGACTCCGCCGTCTTCTCCCCTCCGACGCTGGTCGGTCTGATCGTCGGTGCATCCGTCGTGTTCATGTTCTCCGGGCTGGCCATCTCGGCGGTCGGGCGGGCCGCCGGAGCCGTCGTGTACGAGGTGCGGCGCCAGTTCGCGGAGATCCCCGGGATCATGGACGGCTCGGCGCGTCCCGAGTACGGCAAGGTCGTCGACATCTGCACGAAGGACTCGCTGCGGGAGCTCGCCACCCCCGGTCTGCTGGCCCTGACGGCGCCCATCGCGGTGGGCTTCGGTCTGGGCGCCTCGGCGCTGGCCGGCTACCTCGCCGGCGCGATCGCGTGCGGCACGCTGATGGCGATCTTCCTGTCCAACTCCGGCGGCTCATGGGACAACGCGAAGAAGCTCGTCGAGGACGGCCACCACGGCGG
Organism: Propionibacteriaceae bacterium; assembly: GCA_043739465.1. Taxonomy (GTDB): domain Bacteria; phylum Actinomycetota; class Actinomycetes; order Propionibacteriales; family Propionibacteriaceae; genus Fen-668. Next base: position 1,393 of record JAYUEA010000479.1, on the reverse strand, counting down.
CAAGGGCTCGGACGCGCACGCGGCCACGGTGATCGGCGACACGGTGGGGGACCCGTTCAAGGACACCGCGGGCCCCGCGATCAACCCGCTGATCAAGGTCATGAACCTGGTCGCCGTGCTGATCGCGCCGGCGATCGTGGGCCTGGCGACGACGCCGAGCGTGAGCTGGCTGCGGTACGTGATCGGCGGGACCGCCGCGATCATCGGCATCACGGCGGTCGTGTTGTCCACCAGGCGGGGCATGTCTCAGCCCGGCCACGGCGAGGAGCCGCACCCCGGGATGTTCGGCATGCCCGGCCCCGAGCAGTGGGATGCCATCCACGCCGCCCATGTGAGGTACGCGGCCCTCGCCAGGATCGACGACGAGGTCACGCAGTCCCGCGACCTCTAGGTGTTGGCTTGACGGCACGAAACCTGGGTTGTGAGCACACCCGGCGGCCGGACCCCGCGAGCTACCTTACGAAGTCCGTGTTGTCAGCCCTCCAGCGGCCTGGTAACCCGGACTTCGTGGGGTCGACGTCCGAAGGGCACTGGGCACGGCTCTCATAACACCGACTTCGTGAGGTCGAGCCCTCTCCACCCACCACATGCCCTCCAGGTCGCGGCGGTGGCCGAGTAGGTGCGCGTAACAGAACGGAGGACCGGATCATCGCGAGTGGCGGCGAGCGGACGGAATCCGCTTTCGCAGACCGTGCATCTGCCGCCACTCGACGATCAGGAACCGCTCATCGCTGACCAAGCAGTCATCAGCCCGCGAGCGCTGCCTTCACCTTCGCTGCGATGACGCCGCCTTCGGCGCGGCCCTTGGCGCGGGCGTTGACGGCCTTGATGACCTGACCCATGTGCTTCATCGAGACGCCCTCGCCCGCTGCGGCAACCTCTTCGGCGACGATGGCGTCGAGCTCGGCCTCCGAGAGGCCGGCCGGCAGGTACGTGCTGAGCAGCTCGACCTCGTCCAGCTCCTTTGCGGCCAGCTCGGGGCGGTTGCCCGTCGTGTACAGCTCGGACGACTCCTTGCGCTTGCGCACCTCGCGGCCAACGATGGCCAGCTCCTCCTCGCCCGAGAGCTCGCGCGCGCTCGTACCGGCGACCTCCTCGGTCTGGATCGCTGCCAGAACCATCCGCAAGACGCCCGTACGAAACGTGTCCCGGGCCTTCATCGAGGTGGTCAGGTCGCTGCGGAGCGTGTCCTTCAGGGCTGCCATGGTGTCCTTTCGTCGTCGCCCATCCTCTCACCGGGCCATCAAGTGGGCTGATGGAATCCCACGCCGCTACCGTTGAGGACATGAAGCGCATCGGTGTTGTGCTCGCGACTCTCCTGCTCGCCCTCTGGATCGTCGTCGCCGCGCCACCGAAGGCGTACGCGGCAGGCGCACCCATCACCAAGATGGAC
>JAYUEA010000478.1:0-3335 GCA_043739465.1 Propionibacteriaceae bacterium | reverse complement strand
CAGCTGGCGATCCTGCAGCCCGCCGCACTCACCCACCTCGACTACCACCGGGCGCGCGAGACCGGCGGCCCGGTACCCGTCGCCCGCCTCCTCACGCTTCCGATCCGCAACCCGCTCACCGTCGCCTGCCTCGGGGGCCTGACGCTGAATCTGGCTGGTCTGAGACTGCCGGCCCTCGTCGAGACGCCGATGGAGATGCTCGGGGCCGTTGCGGTCCCGGTGATGCTGCTCGCGTTCGGGATCTCGCTCCGCCTCGAACCGCGACCGTCGCGCAACGCGGAGACCTCCGAGTCGTACGTGATCATCGCGATCAAAGTGCTCATCCAGCCGCTCACGGCGTTCCTGCTGGCCAGGTACGCACTGCACCTTCCCGCGCAGGGCGTCCGCGCCGTCACGGTGATCGCCGCGCTCCCGCCGGCGCAGAACATCTACATCTTCGGCATGAGGTACGGGTTCCGCGAGCTGTTCGCCCGGGACGTCATCTTCCGCGCCACCGCCGTCTCCGCAGTGGTCATCCTGGTCCTCATGGCCGTGTTGTAGGTTTCCCGCGGGAGGCACCAGTGGACATCGACGACTTCGACATCGACCGCAGCACCGACGAGGCGTGGCACTCGTTCGGCGAGCGATTGAGTGAGGTGCTGTCGATGATGGACGAAGATGCTGAGCTGCGTCTCGGCACGCTGGCGCCTGACGACGACGTGTCGCCCCACATCTCGTACGACTGCCCGGCCCTGGGCCGCCTCGTGGCCGAGGCGTCGTCGAACGCCGTCCTCGCCGACGACTACCAGCTCGCGGCGTCCCAGCTGGCCCGCATGGAGGAGCTCGGCTGGCAGTCGCCCACCACCGAGGGGGACGCGCCGAGCGAGAACTTCACCAGCGACTGGTCCCAGGAGCAGACCGACGACCTGGCGACGCTGTCCGTGACGACGATGCGTGAGGTGTACGGAGTGCTGCACCCGGTGTTCCTCACCCCCGACCACCTTGCCGACGTGCTGCAGCCGCAGGGTCCCGCGGAGCCGCCCTACCGCGCCCGCGCCGCGACGCTGGTGCCGGACTCGTACAACGCGGAGGCGGTCATGCCGGCTGACGCCGCCGCGCTGGACGCGCTGGTGGAGGCTGAGCTGGCCCGCATGTACGGACACCCGCCGTTCCGGGACTCCGAGGGAGACTTCGCGATCCGCGTCGGTTCGACGATGGTGTTCGTCCGGGTGACTCCCGACGCGCGCGAGGTCATCGCGTTCTCAGCCGTGGTCCACGACGTCACGGGGCGGTCGCGCGCCGCCGAGGTGCTCAACGACCTCAACGCCGAGAGCCGCTGGATCAGGTTCTGGCTGCTGCGCGACAAGGTCTTCGGTTCGATGTCGGTGCTCGCGCAACCCTTCGTAACGGCCCACTTCCATCAGGTCGTACGGGAGGTGGCGTCCGTCGCGGACAGCATCGACGACCACCTCGCGGCGACGCTGCAGGGTCGTACGACATTCTCCTCGTCCGACGAGTAGCCGCGCGCCGACGGCGCGATTGGGAGCCCATGCGCCCACTCCGGTAACATTCACCCGCCGTCGCCGTGGCGGCGTACACCCCGGCCGCGTCGACTGTGACGCGGGCCGCGCGCAGAGCGAAGGGACCTCGCAATGGCCTCCACGAACGATCTCAAGAACGGCATGGTGCTTGACCTCGACGGTCAGCTGTGGACCGTCATCTGGTTCCAGCACCACAAGCCGGGCAAAGGCAACACAGTCGTCCGGACCAAGCTCAAACATGTGCTGAGCGGCAAGGTCGTCGACCGCACCTTCAACTCCGACACCAAGGTCGACACCGCCATCGTCGACCGCCGCGAGATGCAGTACCTCTACCACGACGGCGACGGCTACGTCTTCATGGACACCGCGGACTACTCGCAGATCATCATCAGCGAGGAGACCATGGGCGACTCGAAGAACTACCTGCTCGAGAACGGTCTGGTCAGCGTGGCGCTGCACGAGGGCCTCCCGCTGTTCGTGGACATGCCGACCTCCGTCGAACTCGAGATCACCTACACCGAGCCGGGTCTCCAGGGCGACCGTTCGACGGGCGGCACGAAGCCGGCCACCGTCGAGACGGGCCTGCAGATCCAGGTCCCGCTGTTCATCGTCACCGGCGAGAAGGTGAAGGTCGACACGCGCGACGGCAGCTACCTCGGCCGCGTCTGAGGTGATCTCGCCTCAGCACGGCGCCAAGCCGCGCACGTCTGCTCGCCACAAGGCGCGCAAGCATGCGCTCGACATCCTCTTCGAGTCAGACCTGCGCGATACCGACCCGTTGGTCACGCTCGAGGAGCGGGCGACGATCGACGTCACCGTCCGTGAGCTGACCTCGGACATCGTCCGCGGGGTGCGGGAGAACTGGGGTCACATCAACGACGCCGTCTCCTCTCACCTCGCCGACGGCTGGAGCCTGGACCGGATGCCGCGGGTCGACCGCGTCATCGCCCGGATCGCCGCGTACGAGCTCATGTACACCACCACCGAGCCGAACGTGGTCGTGAGTGAGGCCGTGACCTTGGCCTCGGAGCTCTCCACCGACGAGTCCCCGGCCTTTCTCAACGCAGTGCTGAGCGGGCTGGCGAACCCTCAACCCTGAATCGTGGATTGACCAGGGAGGTTTGTCTCCCGGCCTCCCGAGCTGCCTAATAGCGGTATGAACGGACCGATTTCGCGCGTCGTACGTGCTGGGCTCGCGGTGGTTGCCCTCCTCGTGGGGTTCGGCACGAGCGGCCCCCTCCCTCGTGCCCACGCGGTCGACACGGCCGCGTACCTGGCGCTGGTCGCGCCGATGGCTCAACGGGCGAGCGGGATGTACGGGGTGCCGGCGTCGGTCACCATCGCGCAGTCCATCCTCGAGTCCGGATGGGGCGGCTCGACCCTGGCGACCCAGGCGAACGCGTACTTCGGCATCAAGTGCAACACCTCGACGACGCCGTACTCGATCGGCTGCTACTCGATCGTCACGTCCGAGTACGACCCGGCGACTGGTACGTACTACCAGGTGGTCGCCGACTTCCGGAAGTACGCCGCAGTGGGCGACTCCTTCCTCGACCACGGCTACTTCCTGGCGCACGGCAGCCGCTATGCGGGCGCGTTCGCGTACAAGGAGAACCCGGACCAGTTCATCCGTGAGGTGGCGGCTGCGGGCTACGCGACGAGCCCCACGTACGCGGCCTCGGTCATCTCGATCATGGCCAGGTACAACCTGTACGTCTTCGACATCTCCAACGACCCGAACCCCACGGTCGCCGATCCCGGTGGCTTCGTCGCCCTGTCGCCGACGCGGTACGTGGACACCCGGTACACCAAGCC
>JAYUEA010000477.1:0-3335 GCA_043739465.1 Propionibacteriaceae bacterium | reverse complement strand
CGATCTCACCGAGCACGAGGCCGGGGGCGAACGTGTGGAGGTTCTGGGCGCAGACGACGCGGTCGAACTGCGCAGAGTCGAACGGCATGGACTCGGCCTGCGCGACGACGCCGCCGAGGTCGGGGCGGCGGTCGATGACGCGGCCCAGGGTCTGCGAGTCGCGATCGAGGATGAGCACGGCATGGCCCTGCTCGCGGATGGCGGTCGCGTAGGGGCCGGCGGCACCGAGGACGAGGACGCGCCGGGGATCCGCGCCGACGAGCCACGTCACGGCGGACTCGGGGAGGAACGGGCGGGCCATGACCGAATGCTAACCACGCGGCGCGGTCTGCGCTGGGAGACGGGGCCGGTGGGCCTGTGGACAGTCCTGGAGAGGTGTTGTCCACAGGTGCAGAAGATTCTGACGAATTGTGGGGTGCCGTGCACATGGTCTCGGTATGGAGCAGTCATCAAGGCAGAGGACCGCGACGAGGGGCATAGGGACGGAGGCGCTGCTGTGTACGGCGGACGAGGGGTTGGCGGCGGCGGTGACGGCTGCCGCGGCGGCCGTGGAGCATGGGGTGGTCCGGGTCCGTGAGGTCGAGTCGCTGATCGGAGGCTGGCGCGACGCCTCGGTGGTGATCATCGGGGCGGACCTCGCGGTGGCCGCCGCACGGATGGGGTTGCCGCCGCGAGAGGGCGTGTACGTGCTGGCGGACGCCCTAGCGCCGGTGGGGGCACTGTCGGCCTCGGTGCCGTTGGGCTCGGGCACGATCGTGCTGCCCGAGGGCGGGACGTGGCTGGCGGATGTGCTCGCGGGACGTACGAGCAGGGCGAGGCGCACGTCGCGCATCGCCGTGCTGGGTGGGTCCGGAGGTGTGGGCGCGTCGACGTTCGCGGTGGGGCTGGCGTGCGCGGGGACGGCGATCGGGGCGGCCTCGTTGGTAGACCTCGACCCCTTGGGCGGCGGGGCTGATCTGCTGCTCGGAGCCGAGCGTGTGGCGGGCTGGCGCTGGGATCGTCTGCGCGCCGCGCGAGGACAGATCGGCGAGCTGCGGGGACAGGTGCCGACGGTCGCTGGTGTAACGGTGGTCTCGATGGCGCGCGACGACGCGACGGCCATCACACGTGACGCGGTGGCGGCGGTGGTCGCGTCGTTGTCCCGGTCGAGCGACCTGGTCGTGATGGACGTGGGGCGTTCGCTCGATGCGGGCGGGCGTGAGGCATTGCGGGCGGCCGACCGGACGGTTCTGGTGTGTGCCGCTGACGTACGAGCGGTGGCGTCGGCGCGGATGACGTTGGCCGCGGCCGATGTGGCCGGGGCCGGTGTCGTGGTGCGGTTGCGGAAGGGCGGCTCTGTACGCGTCGGCGATGTCGCGACCGCATTGGGGCTGCCGCTCTGGGGCACGCTGCCGGTGGACGCGGCCCTGCCGGCGGCCGCGGAACGCGGCGTGCCGCCGGACAGGGCCGCGGGCCGCAGGTGGCTGCGTGCCTGCGCGCAGGTGCTCGCGGAGCTCGGCGTCACCGTCACGCCGGCCCCAGGCTGGGGCCGGTCGTGACGGGGACGTACGAGTGGGAAGCCGTGCGTACGAGGATCGCCGCCCTCGGCCGAGACCCCGACGCCACCGACATCGCCGACGCGTTGCGATGGTGCGGCCACGTCGTGTCGGACGCTCATGTCCTGGCTGTCAGCGAGGCGCTGCGCCGCGACAGCGTGGGCGCGGGCCCGCTCGATCCGCTGCTCGCGCTCCCTGGCGTCACTGACGTCATCGTGAACGGTCCCGGACAGGTGTACGTGGACACCGGCGACGGACTCCGTACGACGTCGGTGCACTTCTCGTCTGACGAGGAGGTGCGGCGGTTGGCCGTACGACTCGCGGCCGCGGTCGGTCGCCGGCTCGACGACGCCAGCCCGTTCGTCGACGCGCGCATGGTCGACGGCACGCGCGTCCACGCGATCCTCGGCACCCTCGTCGACGTCGGCACCTGCGTGTCCCTGCGCATCCCCGCCAGGACTCGACTGACCCTGCACGACTGGGTCGCATCCGGCACATGCCATCCGTACGTGGCCGACGTGCTCAGGTGCCTCGTCGCGGCCAGGATCGCGTTCCTCGTGTCCGGCGGCACGGGCAGCGGGAAGACGACGCTGCTCGCGTCGCTGCTCGGGCTGGTGCCCGCGTCCGAGCGCATCGTCGTCGTCGAGGACTCTCGCGAGCTGAATCCTGACCACCCCCACTGCGTACGGCTCGAGGCGCGGGTGGCGAACGCCGAAGGAGCGGGTGCGGTCACGTTGACGCAGCTCGTGCGGCAGGCGTTGCGGATGCGCCCCGACCGTCTCGTGGTGGGCGAGGTGCGAGGCGCGGAGCTGGTCGACCTGCTGATCGCGCTGAACACTGGCCATGAGGGCGGGTGCGGCACGGTCCACGCGAACGCCGCCGCGACCGTACCCGCTCGGCTCGAAGCCCTGGCGGCTCTCGGAGGGCTGAGCCGGGAGGCGGCGCACTCGCAGATCGCGGCCGCGGTCAGCGTCGTGGTGCACGTGACGCGCGAGGCGGGTCGGCGACGGGTCGGCGAGGTCGCCGTCCTCACACGGGGCGCGGACGGGCTGGTCGTCACCGAGGCAGCGCTGGAGGTGACGCCTGACGGCCGACTGCTGCGTCATGGCGGTCTGCGGCTGCTCGAAGAGCTCGGGGGTGTCCCGTGATCTGGCTGAGCGTGGCTGCGGCGGCTGCCCTGGTGCTGGTGGTCGTACCCCATCCGGGGGCGCGACGGCTGAGGCTGCGCCTAGGGCAGGCGCGCGTACGGGCCCGTCACCCGCTGGGGAACATGACGGCAGCGGTCGTCGTGGTCGTGACGTTAGGAGCCGTGACCCTGGCGGGGTGGGGACCGGGTCGTGCTGCAGCCGTTGCCTCCGCCGGTCTGGTGGTGGTGACCGCGGCGGCCTCGGTCAGCTCGAGGCTTCGGTCCCGCGCCGCCAGCCGGAGGGCTGTCGAGGTGGCTCGGGCGTGCGACCTCATCGGGTCGCTCGTTGCGATCGGCCACATCCCCGCCAAGGCCGTGAGCATCGCCGCGGAGGACTGCGCCGTGCTGGCACCGGTCGCGGCCGCCCAGAGGGTGGGTGCGGATGTCGCCGTCGCGCTCCGGGCTTCGGGCGTGCCGCCCGGCGCACAGGGCCTGGTGCGGTTGGCCCAGGCATGGGAGGTGGGAGAGCGTACGGGTGCGCCGATGGGCAGGGCTCTCGCGACTGTCGCTGACTCGGTGCGAAGGGATCATGCCGTCGAGCAGGTCGTTGAAGCGGAGCTTGCAGGGCCTCGGGCCAGCGGGCAGGTGCTCGCCGTCCTGCCGGTGCTGGGGCT
>JAYUEA010000476.1:0-29974 GCA_043739465.1 Propionibacteriaceae bacterium | reverse complement strand
GACGTGGTGTCGAACCTCTCGGCGACCTACGCGGACACGTACCAGCGCCTCACCGGCGCCCAGGTCGGCCCTTCCGCCCCGCTGACCGCAGAGGTCGCTGCCGCTGACGAGGCTCCGGCCGAGACCGCGGGGCAGGCTCCGGCCGACGAGGGTACGGATGCGGCGGAGGGCTCCGAGAACGCCCCACCCGCCACCGAGCAGTCGGTCTTCATCGTCGACGTCATGCTCAAGGAGGACATCCACGACGCGCAGGGTGCGGCCATCACCGAGGCCCTGAAGCGGCTCGGCTACGTAGGCTTCACAGTTCGTCAGGGCAAGCGCTTCGAGGTCGTCCTCGACGGCGAGCTGACCCAGGAGCGGCTCGACCAGGTGAACAGGGCCGCCGAGGAGGTGCTCGTACACAGCGAGGTCGAGGACTTCGAGGTGTCGCTCGTCGACAGCGACTGCGGGTGCGAGGACTGCGCCGCGGACGACGGCGAGGGCTGCGGAAACGACTGCGACTGCGCCAAGGACGACGGGGCTGACTCCGAGCCGACGACGTACCAGGTCACCGTCGCCGACCACGCCACGGAGGAACCCACCGAGGGGACCGACGCATGAAGGTGGGCGTCGTGACCTTCCCGGGTACGACGGACGACTCGGACATCGTGAATGCCGTCCTCGCCGTCGGTGGTGAGCCCGTCATCCTGCACGACGGGGACCGCACGCTCCGCGATGTCGAGGCGGTGGTCCTGCCCGGAGGTGCGTCGTTCGGCGACTTCTTGCGGCCGGGCGCGCTGGCCAGGTTCACGCCCGTCGTCGACGCGATCGTCCAGCAGGCGCGCGACGGGATGCCGGTGCTCGGCATCGGCAACGGCTTCCAGGTCCTGTGCGAGTCACGGCTGCTGCCTGGGGCGCTCACCAGCCACGCCGGTGACGAGTACCTGTCGGTCGAGCAGCGAGTTCGCGTCGCGACCCGCGACACCGTGTGGACCAACCAGTTCGCGGCCGGCGAGGAGGTCATGATGGCGCTCACCTGCGGCTCGGGTCGCTACATCGCGACTCCCGGGGTGCTCGAGCAGCTCGAAGCCTCCGACCAGATCGTGTTCCGCTACGTTGGTACGAACCCGACCGGGTCCGCCCACGACATCGCCGGCATCACGAACGAACGCGGCACCGTGGTCGGGCTGATGGCCCATCCTGAGTGCAGCGCCAACGAAGCCGACTCGTCCTCGGTCGACGGCCGCCGCTTCTTCTCAAGCCTGGAGATCTTCCTCGACGTGGTCTCCAACCCCCGCTGAGGTAGGCGGCGCGGCACGGGTGGTGCCCAGCCCAGAGACAGCCCTCCGAGAGCGGCAGCGACAGTGTGTACGGAGGAGTGGGAAGCCCATTGATGGGCGCGGGTGACACGTGGTCCCCAACTTGCACGTGGGGCCCTTTGCTGAGAGGGTCTCAGGAAGACATATCCGTCCCTGGAGGTGCCGTCAGGTGTTCGCGCGCGTAGGCCGTGCCGCTCTCGTGGCACTTCTGGCCGTCGCCGTGTCCCTGGTGCCTGTGGTCGCGAAGGCCGCCCCGGACGGTGAGCCGGTGGTCATCCCCGCTGCGTGTCCCTCGACGCACCCGTACAGCCCGCAGCTCTCCATGGTTCAGCTGCGCGACGGCATCGGGTCGAACTGGGGCTTCACGCCCACCGGCAGCTACTGGGCCGACGAGACGTACCGGCCGATCGTCGCGATGATGTGGCAGACCCTCGACGCGATCAGCTGCACCCCGTACCTGACGACGCTCCACTCCAAGGTCGGCGCCCTCGAGCTGCGGGCGACGACCATCGGCGGCTGGGTGGCCGGCGACTACGGCCTCAGCAAGCGCGACGCAGTCAGCCTCGACTTCCCGCAGCTGCTGACCAGCTACCAGACCGACCCCGGCCACGTGTCGCGGCTGTTCGTCCATGAGGTCAGCCATGCATACTCGCGGGACCGCTCCGACAACCCGACCTACTGGGCGGACTTCACCAGCCTGTACTCGAGGCTCGGCCGCTTGGGCTCCTACGGAGGGTCGGCCTCGGAGACGTTCAGCGAGGTCGTCGGCTACTACGTGGCCCGGTGTGCGGCGAACAACCCGTACACGACCGCCAAGGCCGGCTACTACGAGTTCGTGAAGACCGAGGTGTTCGGCGGCAAGGAGTTCGGTCCCGCGCTTGGCCAGACGCTCGTCTGCGAGCGCAGCACGACCGCGAGCGCCCATGACATCTACGCGTCCGCGAACGCGGCCGTCCAGGCCGCCACGCATGACCGGGAGGCAGCCGCCGCCGAGATCGCCGCCAACGGCGCCGACGTGTATGGCTACGAGGAGATCCCGCCCGACTCGGTCTAGGCCGGTCTAGGCCCTAGACCTGCGCGACGTCCACGAGTGGCGCGAGACCCGTCTGGATCCTGTCCAACAGGTCAGCGCCGTCGAGGCCGGTACCCTCCGCTTCCACGATCGGGTGCCGCGGGGCGCGATCGGCCAGACCCTCCGCGAAGGCGGCCTTCAGCGTCGCGCTGCGAAAGACGTTACCGAGTGCGCAGACCGGATCATCCGGGCCACCGTCCACGCGGGCGAGGCCGGTCGTGACCGACGTGACGAGCTCGTACGCGGCGTCGCGGAGCACCTGCGCAGCCACCGAGTCGGTCGCGGCGAGGTCGTCCACCTTGCGCGCGTAGGCCGCCGTGCGCGCGACGCGGTGGGGGTCGGCTTGGAGCGTCAGGTAGGCGAGAGCAGGGTCGCCGAAGTCGGCCCGTACGAGATCGAGCAGGGCGGTCTGCGGTCCGCGGCCGTCGAACGCGCGCAGCGCCATGTCGATCGCCCGGCGGCCGATCCAGAAGCCGCTGCCGGCATCCCCGAGGATCCAGCCCCACCCGTCGACGCGGGCCGCCTGCGTCGCGCCGGCTGCGAGGGTCACCACGCCTGTGCCCGAGGCGATCACGCAGCCCGGGCGGTCGCCGAGGGCGCCGAGGAAGCTCGTGACCGAGTCGTGAGCGAGCAGCACCGTACGTGTCCCGTGCTCGCTCAGCTCCGCCAGGAGGGCGGCTGCGGTGTCCTCGGCGCCCAGCCCGGTCGTACCGACGAGCACCTTCTCGGCGCCCTCCGGGGCCGCGGCGCGCACGGCGGCGGCCAGCTGGGGGATCCGGGGGTGCGACGTGTCGATACCGATCCCCTTCCAGATCGTGCCGGCAGCGTTGCGCGTCCGACACCCGGACTGTCCGCCGTCAAGTGCCACCCGTGAGGTCATGGCGGCAGTCTAGGGATCGGCGTTTTCGGCCGCGGGCTGTGGTGAGGGTGAGTAGCGTCGGTCGGGTGAACACGTACACGTTGCCGACATCGTCACCAGAGGCCCAAGGGGTGGACCCCCGCGCCATCAAGGCCCTCGTCGAGGCCTGGGAGGGCTCCGGGATCCGGCCGTTCGCGTTGAGGGTCATCCGTCACGGGCACCTCGTTGCGTCGTCGACCTGGGCCCCGTACCTGCCCGACGACAACGTGCTGAAGTACTCGCTGTCCAAGACGTTCACCGCGTCCGCGGTGGGCATGACCGTGGCGGACGGACTGCTCGAGATCGACGCCCCGGTGGTCTCGTACTTCCCGGAGATCACCGGCGTCGGCCCCGTGGCGAAGCGGATCACGCTCCGCAACGCGCTCTCGATGGCGTCCGGGCACACCGAGGACACGATCGAGAAGCTCGACCCGGCGGACCCTGTCGGCTCGTTCCTGCGCCTCGAGCCGGACCAGGAGCCGGGCTCGGTGTTCTGCTACAACCAGGGCTGCACCCTCACGCAGTCGGCGCTGGTCCAGCGCGTCACCGGCCAGCCGCTGCACGACTACCTGCGCCCGCGGCTGTTCGACCCTCTGGGCATCGGCCCGATCGAGTGGCTGACGCTCGGCCAATACGACCAGGGCTTCTCGGGCCTCCACATCACGGCCGACGCCGTGGCGAGGCTGGGTCTGACGATCCTGAACGGCGGTGTGTACGGCGACACACGGCTGCTGCCCCAGGCGTGGACCGACGAGGCCATGACCGTGCAGGTCGACAACCCCGGTGGTAACCCGGACTGGTCGCAGGGCTACGGCTTCCAGATGTGGCGCAGCCGCCACGGTTGGCGCGGCGACGGTGCGTACGGTCAGCTCTGCCTCGTCCTGCGCGAGGAGGACCTCGTCGTGGCCGCGTGCGCGCAGGTCGACGACATGCAGCTCGAGCTCGACCTGGTGTGGCAGCACCTGCTGCCGGGCCTGCACGAGCAGGCGCTGCCCGAGACCGAGGCCCCTTCGACAGGCTCAGGGGATCTGACGGCGTTCCTCGCCGCCCGCGAGCTGCCCACGGTTGCGTCGACCCACGAGGGAACTCCCGGCAGGTACGAGCTGACCGCCACGGGCAGTGCGGCAGCGATGGTGACGGCCTCCGGATCCGTCATCCTCGACGGCAGCACGCTGACCTTCGACGACGGCACCGGGCCGGTCGCCGTACCGCTCGGCGACGGCACCTGGGCGCGGGTCTCGACGACCCTGCCCGACGGCAGCATCGTCCACACCGCCGGCACCGGCGGGTGGATCGAGCCGGGCATCCTGACCGCCAAGATCGTGCCGCTCCACAGCCCGCACGTGCTCGACGTGCGGATCGACACGACCGCCGGCACAGCCGTCCTCGACTGGCAGACGCAGCCTCTGGGCACCGTCAGCCTGGCGAGGAGAGCGCTGCTGGCCAGGTCATTCGGATAACAGGGGGGGCGCCTGCGAGGCGATACCCCAGGGGGTTTATTCTTCGATCATGTCCAAGGTACTGATTCTCGGGGCGGGCACGGCAGGCACGATGCTCGCCAACAAGCTGGTCAAGGCACTGCCGCCGACCGCCAGCATCACTGTCGTCGACAAAGACGACGACCACGACTACCAGCCTGGTTACCTCTTCATCCCCTTCGGCACGATCACGCCCGAACGGGTGCGCAGGTCCCGCAAGGCGCAGCTGTCACCGAAGGTGCAGCTCGTCACCGACGCCATCGTCGCTGTCGATCCGAAGGCGCGTACGGTCGAGCTGAAGACCCAGACCCTCTCGTACGACTGGCTCGTCATCGCCACCGGCACCACGCCGCGACCGGACATGACCGAGGGCCTCACCGACGAGCGCATCTGGCGGAAGTCGGCGTTCGACTTCTACACGCGCGACGGGGCGGTGGCCCTCAAGAAGGCCATGGACTCGTTCGCGGGCGGCAAGCTGCTCATCCACATCACGGAGATGCCGATCAAGTGCCCCGTGGCGCCGCTGGAGTTCGCGTTCCTCGCGGACGACTTCTTCCGCCACAAGAAGATCCGCCACCTGGTCGACATCACGTACGTGACCCCCCTCGACGGCGCCTTCACCAAGCCGGTGGCGTCGAAGAAGCTCGGGGGAGTGCTCGAGGACCGCAGCATCCGTCTGGCCACGGACTTCGCGGTCGAGCGCGTTGACCCGGAGACCAAGAAGCTCGTGGGCTTCGACGGTCGGGAGCTGCCGTTCGACCTGCTCGTGACGGTGCCGACGAACATGGGCGCGCAGTACGTCATGGACTCCGGCATGGGCGACGACCTCGGCTTCGTGCCGGTGGACAAGAAGACGCTCCAGTCGACCACGTACGAGAACGTGTTCGCCGTCGGTGACGCGAGCAACATCCCGACCTCGAAGGCCGGCTCGGTGGCCCACTTCTCCGTCGACATCTTCGTGGACAACTTCACGGCGCTGTACGCGGGCAAGCCGATGACGCACTCCTTCGACGGTCACGCCAACTGCTTCATCGAGTCCGGGCGCGGCAAGGCGATGCTGCTCGACTTCAACTACGACACCGAACCGCTCATGGGCTCGTTCCCTCTGACAACGGTCGGTCCCATGAGCCTGCTCAAGGAGACCAGGCTCAACCACATCGGCAAGCTCGCGTTCGAGCAGATCTACTGGCAGATGCTGCTCCCCGGGCGGTCGCTGCCCGTACCCACACTGATGTCGATGGCCGGCAAGGTCCCGGCCCACAAGATGAAGGAGAACTGAGGGTGCACAGCAACACGATCGAGGGCCACACGTTCACGGTCAACGACGAAGGCTTCTTCACCAACCGTGATCAGTGGAGCGAGCCGTTGGCCGAGATCCTCGCTGGCATGATCGGCATCGACGACCTGACGCCCGCCCACTGGGCGGCGCTCAAGTTCATGCGTGAGGACCAGGCGAAGTCCGGGGTCACGCCGACGCTGCGCCGGATGCAGACTGCGGGCACGTTCGACGTGAAGCAGCTGTTCGTGCTGTTCCCCGGCAAACCCGCCAAGAAGATGTCCTACCTCGCGGGCCTTCCCAAGCCCGTCGGCTGCGTATAAGGAGCTGAGACGAATGCTTACGATTCCTGACGGTTTCATCCTTCCGAACTTCGGGGGGTCTGCGGTCAAGGCGGCCGACGCCGGCACTGAGACGGCGGCGTCCAGCGTTGGCGGTGGCTACTCCGGCCCGCGGAAGCTCGTCCTGGTCTGCTCCAAGGGCAACCTGGACATGGCGTACCCCGGTCTGATCCTCGCCAACGCTGCCGCGGGCGAGGGCATCGAGGTCCACATCTTCTTCACGTTCTGGGGCCTCGACATCATCAACAAGAAGACTTCTGGCAACCTGCAGTTCACGTTGGTCGGCAACACCGCCATGCACATGCCCGAGCTCGGCAGCGTCAAGCCTGGTCTCGAGCACTGGTCGATGCCGCAGTGGATGGGCCGGATCCCCTTCATGACGAAGATCGCGACCAACATGATGCACAAGCAGATCGCTGATCTCGGCGTGCCGACAGTGCCGGAATTCCTCGACCTGCTCGAGGCCGCGGGTGTCAAGATGTGGGCCTGCCGGATGTCCTTCGACATGATGAAGATGATCGAGGCCGACTTCCACCCGGCCGTGCAGGGCGTCATCAGCGCCACGGACTTCATGGAGCTCAGCGAGAACGCGCAGACGATGTTCATCTAGGCTCCGGGCCTGTTTCCTGCCACGATTCGGTTGCAGAGCCGTGCATCTGGGGTTAAGAGTCGGGATCTTGGCGGGATACGGGCACCCGCACCGCCAGCGCCCTCCGCACCATGGCTATCACGTAGTCCGGGTCGTCCAGGTGGTGCCAGGCGAAGCGGAGTACGAGGTAACCGTTGGTGATGTAGGTGTTCTGCTTCTCGCGATCCTCGATGAACTCTGTCCGCGATGAATGGAAGGCGCGGCCATCGAACTCGATGACGATCTTGGCGACCGGAAACAGCACATCCGGTTGGAGCACCTGACCCCCGACTCGGAGAGGTACGTTGCCCACCCACCCGGTGATCCCGGCGCGTCGAAGGATGCGGTGGAGGCGGAGCTCGGCATAGGACCAGGGGTTCGACAGGCAGGACTCGACCACGCAGCGCCGAACTGCCTGGCCCGAGGTGCCGGCGAGGCTGTCCAGGATCTCGCGGATCTCGTCCACCGTGGCCAGTCGGCGCCGCATTGCCTCGGTGAGCGCGCGGCCGTCGTCGCTCGCGGCCAACTCGACCGACGCGTACGCCGCGTTGACCGTGCGTATACCGTCTCGGGCCACGACGAACTGTGGCTCGATGGCATATCGCCACACCGAGACGCTGCTTCGCGAGCGCAAGCTGGGGTGAGCTAGCTGGGTGACGGAGGGTCGAGAGTCGCCCAACCAGAGGTTGGCGGCTGTCGCACCGTGCAGCGCTCCGTCCCTCCCGGCCCACGCCGTCACGGCGCGCAACCACCCTCCGTATCCGGACGCGGTCAGGATGAAGGTGCCCGGCAGAGGGAGAGCGAGTGTCCCATCACGAACGAGGCGGCGCAGGGTCCGGCTCAAGCCGGGGTGCTTCGAGAGGGAGATCACGCCGTGATCGGCGAGCAGGGCGGCAACGGTGCGGTTCACACCCTGGACAGTGTGCGCCGACGCCTCCAACGGTCAGTTGTCCACAGCACGGGGGTGAAGGCTTCCGCCTGTGGACCGTCCTGCCCTGAATCCGCCAGGATCGAGCGTGGCAAGGGATTGCCGAGGGCCTCGGGGGGTGATCCTGGCGGAGATCCGGCGCCAACTCAGGCTCGGTCCCGATCAGTCACGCCTCGACGAGGCCGGGCGCCGCTCCCAGGAGGTTCACGGAGGAGGCGATGGCGGTGCGCACTGTCTGGAAGCGGGCCGTGGGTCCGGCGCCGGACGCGAGCGACGAGAGCACGGAGTAGACGCGGATCGGGTCGCAGTAGGTGATTGAGCGTGCCGATGTACCCGGCCTTCGTCACGGCATAGCGGCCGCCGAGGGTGCCGGTGAACGTGAACCGCATGGTCATGCCCTCGTACGTGCGCGGCTGCCTGGTCACCTGCTGCGCGACGAGGTTGCCCATCCCGTACACGACCCGCGTCCCGTTGACCTTCGTGACGGGCTGTACGACATGTACGTGCTCGCCGAAGACCAGGTCGACGTCGTCGGAGGCGGTGAGCGCGGCCGCGAGTGCCTGTCGCTCGGCGGTGGGCCGCGCCTGGTACTCCTCACTGCCGTGGACCTGTACGACAACGATGTCCGCGCCGGCCAGGCGAGCGGTGTGCGCCTGCGCGAGGAGGTTGGGCGCGTCCCACAACGAGACGGCCCACTGCTTGTCGGACGGCAGTGTGATGCCGTTGAGCGAGTACCTGCCTCTACGTTGCCGACCTTCACGCCGGACGCGGTCTGGACGATGACCGGCTTCGCACGCTCCTGCGCGGTGCGGATCATACCGATGTGGCGGACGCCGGCCTGGTCGAGGAGGGTGGCTGTACGGACCAGTCCTGTGAAGCCCTGGTCGATGGCGTGGTTGGAGTCGGTCGTGCACGTGTCGTACCCATGCTTCCCAGCCATGCGGCGATCTGCGGTGGAGCGGCGAGCACGGGGTAGCCCAGGTTCGGCCCGCCCGGCGCGGAGAACGGCACCTCCTCCTGGCCGATCGCGACGTCGGCGCCCGAGATGACGGGCTTCAGGGCCGCGAACATGGGGTCGACGTCGAACCAAGTCGGTCCCCTTGCCGGTGCGCCGTGCCTCCGGCTGGGCGCTCCGGTAGACCGTGTTGTGCCACAGCAGGTCGCCGTTCATGACGACGGTGGCCGTACGGGTTGGGGCTGGGGTGGGTGTCGGCGTCGGCGTCGGCGGAGCACTGGTGGTCGCAGTGACACCAGGAGAAGCGGAGGATGTGGTGGTTGGCTGCGGATTCGTCGGCGGAGGGGCGATCGCGCAGCTCGCCAGGCAGAACGAGAGGGCGCCGGCGAGCAGCCGAGGCGGGAAGCGCGCGATCTGCGAGGTCATGAACGGCCTTGGCTGCGGGTCACGACTCCCACGCGCGCATCGTGGCACTGAGGTTGTCCGGCCGTGTCACCGGGGTCGGGCCAAGAAGGTCAGCCGAGCTCGTACGTGAGCGTCAGGTGATGCGCGCCGCCGTCGTCGATCTGGATGTCGCCCGTACCGTGGATCCCGGCCAGCTCGCCGGTGCCCGAGCCGGAGACGATGCGGAACCAGGCGTCCTCGCGGCCGCCAGCGGGACCGGTGGTCGCGGCGTGCGCGAAGGAGAACGTGCCGCGATGCCCGTCGACGAGGCCGTCGAAGGATTCCAGGGCTACGTACGTGCCGCCGTGCGTCGGGTCGAACGCCGAGCAGAACAGCGCCTGCGAGTGACCCTCGATCGCCCCGGAGAACCGCTTCGTGATCATCGCGAGCCCCGTCGGCAGTGCGGTCTCCACGTCGAGGTCCAGATCCGATGGGCTGAAGTCCGTGACGATGAACGTGCTCGTGGTGTCCATGGGTTCCACGGTAGGAGATCAGGCACGCTAGCGGGAGGATTCCGCCAACAGACGAACCTCGGGCCGTCGATTCGGCCGTTGGGGGGCGTCGGCTGGCAGATTCGTCCCGGCGGAGCGTTGTCCACAGGGAACGGCGTGCCAAGACTCCTTGTGGACAAGTGACGAATGGGCGCTGTGATGCCCACTGTCCCGGGTGTGAAGCCTTCCATCGCGAACGAGCTAGCCGAGCGTGGCGTCGTCACCGTGGCCGACAATCCGAGCTGGCGCACGACTCTGAGCCGACTCGTGGCCGACGGTGTTCTTGCGAGACCGTTGCCAGGAACCTTCGTGCCCTCAGCCGACACCTCCCACGTCACGTGGCTGCGGGCGGTGTGTGCATGGGCTGGGGCAGAAGGTTCACTGCACGCCGAGACAGCCGTTTCCCTCTGGCTGCCGGAGGTCGGGGTCAGCACCACGCAGCTCGCGCATCCTCGGCTCAGATCCCGGCGAGGCCTGCGGGTGTGGCGCCACCAGGTTCCACGAGACTTCGTCCGGGTCGCCAAGGGTCTCCGCTTCGTCAGCCCTGCCTACGCAGCCGTCGAGCTGGCAGCGACTGACGATGGCCGCGCCATCTGCGAGGCCCTCCGACGCGGTCTCGCGAGGCCGAGCGAGCTCCCAGCCGCCTTGGCATCCCTCACGGGATCGCCAGGTCAGGCCACGCGACGATGCGTGGTCGAGGCATGCATGGCAAACCCATGGTCGTACGCGGAGCTGCGACTTCAGCGGATCCTCCGCGCCGCGGGCATCGCGGGCTGGAAGGCCAACACGACGATCACCCTGAATGGTGAGGTCTTCCATCCAGACATCATCTTCAAGGAGGTCCGGGTCATCGTGGAGTTCGACGGTCGTGAAGTCCACGACAACACGTCGCAGTTCCTCAAGGATCGAGAGCGGCTGAACTGTTTCGCCGAGCACGGCTACCTTGTTGCCCGCTTCGGGTGGGAGCACCTTGACGACTCGAGCTATGTGGTGGCGGTGGTCCGCCGTGCTCTCGCTGCGTGTCAGCGGAGGCCGGCGGGACGAATCCGCCAAGAGATGCGCAGGGGAGCATGAATGCATCGGCCCGGAGCCGTCGCCGGGCAGATTCGTCCCGTGGCGACGGCGATAGGTTGGGTCATATGACCGACCTTCATGCCGCCGTCGCCGCACAGATCCCTCGCGCCATCTCCGACGTCATCGCTCTCGTGGCGATCCCGTCCGTGAGCTCGCAGCCCGAGCACTTCGCCGATGTGGACGCGTCGGCGCAGGCGGTCGCGGACCATCTGACGGAGTTGGGCTGCCCGGACGTACGGATCGTTGCCGAGGGTGGTCGTCCGGCCGTGATCGGGCGCTTCGACGGGCCACCCGGAGCGCCGCGGATCTGCCTGTACGCGCACCACGACGTCCAGCCTGTCGGCGACGCCACGGTCTGGGAGACGCCGGGCTTCGAGGCCACGCAGAAGGGTGACCGCCTGTACGGACGTGGCGCGGCCGACGACAAGGGCGGCATCGGCGTCCACCTGGCGGCGCTGCGGGCGTTCGGCGGCGACCTTCCCGTCGGCGTCACCGTCTTCGTCGAGGGCGAGGAGGAGTTCGGCTCCCCGAGCCTGCAGGCGATCATCGCCGCACACACGGAGCTGCTCCGCGCGGACGCGTACGTGGTCACGGACTCGGGCAACTGGGACGTCGGCGTGCCGGCGTTCACGACCACATTGCGCGGCGTCTGCGACTGCGTGGTCGAGGTCGCCACGCTCGACCACGCGATCCACTCCGGACAGTTCGGCGGCATCGTGCCCGACGCGGTCACCTCGCTGTGCCGCCTGCTCGCCACGCTCCACCACGACGACGGCAGCGTGGCCGTCGCCGGTCTCGGCACCGCCCCCGACTCCGACCTGGTCTACCCCGAGGAGCGGCTGCGGGCCGAGTCCGGGGTGCTGGACGGTGTCGCCTACCTCGGCAAGGGCTCCGTCGTCTCACGCGGCTGGTCGCAGCCGGCCATCTCCGTCATCGGCATCGACGCGCCCAGCGTCGCCGACGCGTCGAACACCCTGTTCCCGACCGCGCGCGCCAAGGTCAGCCTCCGGGTCGCCCCCGGTCAGCGGGCCGCTGACGCCCTCGACGCTCTGGTCGCCCACCTCGAGAGCCACGCCCCGTGGGGCGCCAAGGTCACGGTCACGCGCGGCAGCGCCGGCGACCCGGGGGTGCTGCCCGTCGAAGGTCCGATCGCCGAGGCCGCGACGGAGGCCTTCACGGAGGCGTACGGGGTGGCGCCGGTCCATATGGGACAGGGTGGCTCGATCCCGATGGCGGCCGACTTCCAGCGGAAGTTCCCGGACGCGGCCATCCTGCTCACGGCAGTGTGCGACCCCGACTCCCGCATGCACGGCCCCAACGAGAGCCTTCACCTCGGCGACTTCGCCAAGGCCGCGCTCGCCGAGGCGTTGTTCCTGGCTCGCGTCGGCGGTCGCGGCTGACCGTCAGCCGGTCGCCTCGAGGAACAGCGCACGGCGCGGGCACGCGTTGACGGCCCTCTGTGCCTGGGCGACAGCAGTCGTCGCAAGCTCGGCCGTTGGTACGACCGGGTAGCCCCAGCGGTCCAGCTGGACCAGGCGGCTGGCCACGACGGCGCACTGGCCGATGCCTTCGCACTCGACCGGGTCGACCCGCAGACGTTGCCCCGAGAGGCGCTGGCGCGAGCTGCGCAACTTCTCGATGGCGTTCATCGTGCCGCCCCCGGCAGCGTCACCGACGTGTGCCGCAGGCAGCGCATGCCCGCCGCGTGGGCGCCGACGTGTTCGGAGAATGTGCGCAGCGCCGACGCGCTGAGCCTGGTGGCACCGTCGGGGTGACGGCACGCGCCGCGTCCCTCGATGGCGGCCGTGTCGACGGCGAGACGGTCCAGGGTCCGTCGGTCGCTCTCGCCGTCGGCGAGCCGTGCCCAGTGCTCGGCCAGCGCAGGCAGCCCGAAGACGCACGGACCGCACTGCCTGGCGCTCATCGAGGCGAGGTACGACACCAGGTCGGCCGTCAGTGCGACGCCGCACGCCTCTGCCACCAGGGGAACCATGACGCCGGCGCCCAGCGTCAGGCGCTGGGCCCGAAGCCCGGGCTCGTCCACCGGCAGCTTCCAGACGGTGTCCCAGGCAGCCCACATCCCGCCGTACCCGCCGAGCAGTACAGCCTCCGGCGCTGTCGTCCAGCCGAGGTCGATCAACACCTGCTCGAACGTCGTCGACGTCGCCACCTCGACGACCTTCCGATCGTCGCCCAGCACCGTGAGCAGCCGGGTGTCGGGGTTCGGCAGGCCGCGCGCGAGCAGGGCCAGCCTGGCAAGCGTCTCGACGTTCTGCACGAGCGTCTGGGGGGCCCACGGGTCCGTCACCGCACGACGCATGAACGGCAGCGTGGGGCCGCCCTCCATCGCGCGCGTGATCGCCTGCGCCTCGCCCGAGAGGTAGTGGACGGGGCTCGACACGATCTCCACCGGGACGCCCCGATCCGACCAGCCGCGTTCGTCGAACGCCTCGAGGGCCGCGGCTCGTCCCGTGTGATCGTCGCCGTGGAGCCACAGCACGGCGCGGTCGGCGCCCAGGGCTTGCGCGGCGATCCGGAGGCCGTCCAGCACGAGGTGCGGGCGCTGCCGCAGCAAGGTGCCGTCCTTGCCCGCGACCGGCTCGCTCTCGGCGGCGTTGGCGACGACGGTCAGCGATCCCTTCCGCCGCAGAGCAGAACGCCACTTCAAGCCCACCGGGACGAACGCGCCACCGTGCCCGAGCAGCCCCGCACGCTCGACGTCGGCGACCAGGGCGGCTGAGACGTCCGGTCGGGCACCGACCCGCAGCAAGTGGTCGTCGAACGACTCCCGAACGGTCTCCGTCAGAGGATCCGCAGGCCCTTCTCGCCGGAGCGTCACCGGTCCCGTGAGCAGGGTCTCCGTTGCGACCGCGGTCGTCGTCGTCATCGTCGTGGTCATCGGCTGCTCCGATTCGAGGCGGTGGCGTGATGGTCGTGCGTGGCAAGGTCACGGGTGAGGTCGTTGACGTGGTCGGCAGGAGTGCGGGCCGCGTATCGGGTCACCGCGAGCGCGACGACGAACAGGCCCGTGACGATGTAGAACACCGTGAGGCCAGCGACGTCCGAACCGGCGAAGACGCTGTGCGCCCAGACCAGCAGCAGCAGGGCGGCGGCGACCTTGTGGATCGGCCACCAGTGCCGTGCGGCGAAGCTGCCGGCGAACCGGGCGGTGACGCCGGTGACGACCCCCGCCCACAGGGCGAGGACACCGAGGCTGACCGCCACCGGTCGGTAGCCGGATGCCATGGGGAGCAGGGCTCCGATCCACCCGACCTTCGCCCATGGGTCGAGGGCGAGAACGACCAGGTGCAGAACCGTGAAAGCGAGGGTGAACAGCGACAGCGTCGCGTGGATCGTCAGCCGGGTCCGCGGTGCTGGGAAGCTCAGGTGTCGAGCCCATGGGTGGGAGAGGACGAGCCCGGTGACGACGAGCAGAAGCAGGAGCACGTACGAGGCGACGCCAGCCGCTCGGCCCAGCACCCAGGTAGCCATCTGAGAACCGAGGGTCTGCTGGGTCATTCCCCAGACGATGACGATGCTCCCGGCTGCGGCGGCGAGGGCCGCGGCTCCGGCAAGGATCCAGAGAAAGGCTTTCATCGAACGACCTGCCAAAGAACGAAGGGACGGATGGCGGATGACAGCCTGACGGTGCCGTCAACGGTGACCCATGCCGCAGCGAGGTCCCGAGCTTCGGCAAAGGCTGCGATATCGGCCTCACCGGTGAGGTACAGGGTCTTGGACCACACCTCGGCCCACGCGGGGTCGGGGTGCAGCACGGTGACGGCGGCGAGCCCGGCGCCACCGGGGGTGTTGGTGCGCGGGTCGACGAGGTGGTGCACGGGCACGCCCCGTACGGTCCAGCGCTGCTTGGCGATCGAGCTGGTGGCGACGCCGAGGTCGGTGACTGCGAGGACGAGTACGTGTTCGACGAGGCCCAAGGGGTCCTCGACCCCGACTTTCCAGCCGCCGCCGTCGGGACCCGGTCCGGAGAGCCACTCGTCGCCGCCGGCGTCCACGAGCACCGAGCCGCCGGCACCGGCCAGGGCCGTTGCGGCGTTCCGCACCGCGAGGCCCTTACCGATGCCGCCGAAGTCGATGGGGTTCCCGCCGAAGTTGACCGACGTGCCCTCGACCTTGGGCTCCCAAGGGGTGCGAGGCGCTGCGTCCCCGCGACGCGCACGGTGGATCGAGATGTCCCAGGCGGTCGCGTCGACGGACTCCGTCGCGATGCGGTCGAACGTCCTGTCGTACCCCCACGCGGCCAGTGTCGATCCCACACGGGGGTCGAACAGGCCTCCGGTGATGCGGTGTGCGGAGCGTGCGACGGCGACCGCGTCGGCCAGGACCGCGGGCAGATCGTGCCAGGCGTTCGGAGTTCGGTTGGCGCGGGACAGCGCCGACTCAGGGTCGAACCGGGTCAGGTGGGTTGCCACGGCACCGATCTCGGCCACGGCACGCTCGATGGCCGCCTCGGCACCGGGAGCCGGGTCGACAACCCGGATCTCGATGTCGGCAGCCATCGACGTGAACGTGACGGCGAGATCGGCGCCCATGATCACTTCTTCGACGACTTCGTGGTCGTCTGGACGGGAACTGCAGCCGGAGCCGCCGCGACGACGGGCTGGGTGACCGTCGTCTTGGTCTGGGTCGTCTTGGTCTGGGTCGTCGTGGTCTTCGGCTGGGTCCTCCCCGCGTTGACCGTTCCTGTCTGGGGCGTGACGGCTCCTGGGGCCGCAGCGCCAGCGGGAGCGGCCGCCTGCTGCTCCTGGACGAGGACCCGCTCCGCGTTGCGGCGGTCGACCTCAGCCTGAAGGTCGGCAAGCTTCGCGCGAGCGTCGTCGACCTTCGCTTGGGCGACGGCGATCTGGGGGTCCACCACCGCGGGAGCAGCCTCGGACTCCGGTGCGGTGGCGACCGCCGGATCATGGTTGTTCGCCCAGGCGAGCCCGGCGCCGAACACGGCCACGGAGGTCGGGATCAGCGTCAGAGCGGCAACGCGGCGGGCAGCGGTGGCGGAATTAGTCATCGGAGTCCTTCGTCGAGTCGCCGGGCTTCTTCTCGTCGTCCGATCCGTGGGCGGTGGTGGCATTGGCCGCTGTCGCCGCAGGGGCGGCGGGAGCCTTGGCGGCAGCCCGCGTCGCAGCGGGAGCGGCGTCGACGACCGGAGGCTGGGCCTCAGGCGTAGGGGTCGGTGTCGCCAGGGTCGGCATCGGCTCGGCCAGATCCTTCTCCAGCTTGTCGATCTGAGCGACCAGCTCGTCGACGGTCTTGTTCAGGACAGAGGCGGGGGCCGAGCCCCGATCGGCCGTCTGGGCCGGGGCCGGCGTTGTGGCGAAGGCCACTCCCAGTGCGCCGCCGCTGACGACCGCTGCGGCACCGACTGATGCCAGGACGGTACGGATGATCCGGTTCATGAGATCCCTTCACTGTCGAAGACGTCAGACGACGTCACCGATAGGGAGTCTGCTGGATGCTCCAGAAGGACCGCGGCAATCGACGACTAAGGCTCGGATAACACTTTCGGGAGGCTGAGGGTGACCGACAGGCCATGACCGTCGAGGCCCGTGCCCAGCGCGAGCGCGCCCCCAGCCTGCTCTGCGGTGCGACGTGCGACGTCCAAGCCGATGCCCGTCGAGCCCGAGCCGGAACGTCCGCGACCCGCGAGGGCCGAGTCGGGCATCCCGGGTCCGGCGTCGGCGACGGTCACGCGGACAGTGTCACCGTCACTGGTGACCGACAGCGCCAGGCCCGTGCCGGACGCTGTGTGCTTGAAGATGTTGTCGACGATCACGTCGAGAGCTGCCCCCATCTCCGGAGTTCCGGCGGCCACCAGCGCCGGCGAGTCTTCCAGAGCGACCGTGAACGGACGGTTCTGCGACGCGGCCAGCACCGACCAGAACTTCGCCCGGTCTCGTACGACCTGTGCCGCATCGCATCGCACAGGCGCTCGGCGCTGGTGGGAGCGGGCGGCCTCGA
This sequence comes from Propionibacteriaceae bacterium, assembly GCA_043739465.1. Lineage (GTDB taxonomy): Bacteria > Actinomycetota > Actinomycetes > Propionibacteriales > Propionibacteriaceae > Fen-668. Next base: position 13,115 of record JAYUEA010000476.1, on the reverse strand, counting down.
TGACCCTGTCGACAGCGGCCACCAGGTCCTCGACATGGCCCCCGAGCCGGTCGCGTTCCACGTGGTCGATCAGAAGCTCTGTGTCCAGTCGGAGCGCGGTGATCGGGGTGCGCAGCCGGTGCGACAGATCCGCGATCAGCTCGCGCTCGTCGGCCAGCAGGTTCTCCACCTGGTCCCCGAGGCCGTTCAGCACGTTCCCGACCGAGACCACCTCTGACGGCCCGGAGGGTTCGACCCGAGCGCGCAGGTCGCCGGCACCGAGCCGGGACGCGACGTTGGCGAGGTCGCTCACCGAACGGGACAGGCCGGCCGCGATCCGATACCCGGCGAGTGCCGTGACGGCGAGCAGACCCACCCCGACCGCAGCCAGCACCGCCCATGCTCTGTACACGCCGTCCATCAGCTGGGAGTCGGGCACGAAGGTGCGTACGACCGTGACGCCGTCGGCACGTGCGACCGGTACGAGCAGCTCGACGCCCCCGGCGGTGTTCGCCGTGAACGCCTGACCCGACCGAGCGAGCGCCACCGATGCGGAGTCCTCTGCCGGCGCACCCAGGATCGTGCCGTCGGTCGCGAACACGGTCGTGCGGCGATCGCCGGCATTCACGGCGACCAGCGCCGCCTGGAGGCGTACCGGGTCATCGGTGAAGAGCGCGACCTGCTGGGCGTCTTGCCGACCCACCGACAGCGCTCGCTCCTGTGTCAGGGACCGGGCCACGAACCCGAGGGGCAGCAGGAACGCTACGAGCACGATGGATGTCACCGCGAGCCCGTACCGCACCAGCAGGGACCTCACGAGGGAGCGACCAGCTTCACGCCCACGCCGCGGATCCGGTGCAGGTAGACCGGGGTCTCGGCGGTCTCGCCGAGCTTGCGTCGCAGCCAGTGCAGGTGAACGTCGACAGTCTTGTCAGCGCCTCCGTACGGCATGTGCCACACGTTGGCGAGCAGCTCCTTCTTGCTGATGACGGTCCCAGGGCGTCCGGCGAGGTACGCCAAAAGCTCGAACTCCTTGGGGCTGAGCTCCAGGTCCTGGCCGTCGAGCGAGACCGTACGGGTGCGCTCGTCGATCACGAGACCTCCGACTATGAGGGGACCCACGGGCTGCTCGGCCTCGACGCGACGCAGCACGGCCCGGATCCGGGCATCGAGCTGGTCGGAGGCATACGGCTTGACGAGGTAGTCGTCAGCACCAGCGTCGAGGGCGGTGATGATCTGCGGCCCTTCGTCGCGAGCACTCACCACGATCACAGGGACCGTGCTCACAGCCCGGATCATCGCCAGGAGCGCCTGACCGTCGAGGTCGGGGAGACCGAGGTCCAGCAGAACCACGTCCGGGGGCTGCGACACGATGCTCTGGAGCCCGTCGAGGGCGGTGGGACTCGACATCGTCGAGTGTCCGCGCGCCGTCAACGCACGGATCATCGCCGTACGGATCGTCGCGTCGTCCTCGATGATGAGCACATTTGCCACGATGGTGACGCTAGATGATCCAGACGCGCGGCGTGGGCCAGATGGGGGGCAGTCGAGCAACTTCTCACCGTCTTAACCGGACCTTTCACTCGCATGAGCGAGTATGGGGTCGTGGCGAAACGACGGGTCGGGCTCATGGTGGTCGCATCGTGGGCTCTCGCGACCGCCCTCACCGGCCTGGTCGTGTGGCGCGCGGTCGCCGTCCTCGACGACGGCACCCGCACGGATGTCCTCAGCGGGGCTCAGGTGTCGGGTCTGCTCGCGTCCTCGAGCCCCGCACCGGGTACGACTACCCCATCGGGCACCAGCGTGACGATCCCCCCTGCACCGAGCTCACCGCCCACGGTCCTCACGGCGACCGCGCCTGCGAACAGCGGCAGCGCGACAGCACCTTCGAAGTCCACCAAGTCCGCATCATCGTCCACGTCCACGAAGCCCCCGGCCCCGGCCCCGACCCCCACACCGGTGGTGAGGACCTGGAATGTCCTGGGCGGTATGGTCACCGTCGCGTGCACAGGCCAGACCATCTCGCTGCTGTCCGCATCCCCGGCGGACGGGTGGCGCGTCAAGATCGAGACCGGCGGCCCGGACCGCGTCAAACTCGAGTTCACGTCGGGCGAGCAAGAGACGAAAGTGGGCGGATCGTGCGTCGCCGGGGTTCCTCAGCAGTCGACGACCCCGCACGACTGACCCGGTCCGACAGCCTGGCTGTCAGCCGTCGACCGGGTCCACGAGTCCGGTGACGAGGCGTGGGTCGACCAGGGCGAGCGCTCGGTCCACCGCCGCGCCGGCCCGGCTCTGATCCACGTGAGCGACCACGACCCCGTACACCATGTGCTGCAGCAGCAGCACGTCGCGAGCTGTCCAGGACGCGTCGATGAGGCCCGCCCCTTGGGCACGTGCCAGCGGCTCCGTGATCAGAGCGACGAGCCGGTCCTCGTTGATCGACTCCGGCACCTCACGGCGGGCCTCGATGACCAGCTCGACGAAACCCACGGACTCGCACGTGTACGCGACGATGCGGCGCCACACCGCATGGAAGGCCTGCGGCCCGACCGTCTCGGTGGCGAGTCGCTCGAGTTCTGTGAAGTTGTCCGCGAACACCGCGTAGGCGAGGTCGAGCCTGTCGGGGAAGTGCCTGTACATGACGGCCTGGCCCACGCCTGCGGCCGTGGCGATCGCGCTGAGGGGCACCTGGAGGCCCTGTTCGGCGAACAGCTGCCTCGCCGCGGCGATGATCGCCGCGCGGTTCCGCGGCGCGGCGGCGGGACCCCCATTGCGGGAACCGGTACTTCCGGGCATGCTGCGTCCTAACCGGACAAGGTTGTCCGGTTGATGGGGGACGGAGCCATCATGGCTGAGCAGTGGGATGACACATTCGACGTCGTCGTCGCCGGGACCGGGGTTGCGGCTCTGTCCGCAGCGATCACTGCGGCGGACGCGGGACTCAAGGTGCTCATGCTGGAGAGTACCGACAGGTGGGGCGGCAGCAGCGCCATGTCAGGAGGCGGTCTCTGGCTGCCGAACAACCCCCTCATGCAGCGCGACCAGGTGGGCGACTCCCGGGGGGATGCCCTGACCTACCTGGAGGCGACCGTCGGTGATGCAGGACCGTCCACGTCGAGGGCACGCAAGGAGGCCTTCGTCGACGGCGTCGCCGGTTTCGTCAACCTCGCGGAGCGGCTCGGCGTGAAGTTCGCCCGTGCCGCCGACTACCCCGACTACTATCCGGAGCTTCCGGGCGGCAAGATCGGCAGAGCCATCGAGGTGAAGCCGTTCGACGTCCACGCGATCGGCGACTGGTGGACCACGTCCCGTGGCCAGGACGGCGTGCCCGCGCCGGTCATGACGGACGACTTCTGGCTGCTGTCGCGCGCCTGGTCGACCCCGAGCGGCATGATGCGCGGCGCCAAGGTGGTCTTCCGGGTGCTCGGCACGCTGATCCGTCGGCAGAAGGCCGTCGGCATGGGGGCCGCCGTCACCGCGTCGCTGCTCCACGTGGCGATCAAGCAGGGCGTACAGATCCGGCTCTCATCCCCGGTCAAGGAGCTCGTCGTGGAGGGCGGCCGGGTCGTGGGCGTCCTCACCGCCACGGGCGGCACAGAGCGCAGGATCAAGGCCACCGGCGGCGTCGTGCTGGGCGGAGGTGGGTTCGACCACAATGCTGAGTGGCGCCAGCGCTACCAGGGAGTGAGCGGTACGGACTCGTCCGGGTCGCGTGGCAACCTCGGGTCGGCCATCGAGGTGGCGCAGCGCATCGGTGCCGCGGTGGACCTCATGGACGACGCGTGGTGGGGAGGCTCGATCCCGTCGCCGACAGCCGACGGCTCGGCCATGTTCCTCGTCAGCGAGCGATCGATGCCGCACTCGATCATCGTCGACGCGGCCGGCAGCCGGTTCGCGAACGAGTCCCAGTCGTACGTGGACCTCGGTCACCACATGTTCGAGCACTTCACGACGGTCCCCGGTACGTGCTGGATGGTCACCGACGCGCGGCACACGCGCAAGTACCTCCGCTCGTACGCCATGGACCCTCGCGCCACCAAGGCGATGGCCGAGGCCGGGATCCTCGTGAAGGCGCCGACTCTCGAGGACCTCGCCCGCCGGATCCGCGTGGACCCAGCCGCGCTCAAGGCCACCGTCGAACGCTTCAACGGCTTCTGCCGGGCCGGAGTCGACGAGGACTTCGCGCGGGGCAACTCCGCCTACGACCGCTACTACGGCGACCCGTTGGTCCACCCGAACCCCAACCTCGGCCTGATCGAGAAGGGCCCTTTCACCGCCGTACAGGTCGTGCCGGGAGATCTCGGCACGAAGGGTGGGGTCGTCAGCGACGAGCACGCTCGCGTGCTGCGCGAGGACGGCACGGTCATCGACGGCCTGTACGCGTCGGGCAACAACTCGGCGTCGGTGATGGGTCGTACGTACCCGGGCCCCGGCTCGACACTCGGCCCGGCGGCCGTCTTCGGCCACCTCGCCGCACGACACATCGCCACGACAGGGAAAGGCTGACATGGAGATCCCCGGCAAGGTGTTCGTCGTCACGGGCGGCGGCAACGGCATTGGCCGAGAGGTCGTCCTCGGCCTCCTCGGCCGCGGGGCGACCGTAGCCGCGGTCGACCTCAGCGCCGAAGGCCTCGCAGGTACGGTCGCGCGCGCTGGTACGAACGCGGCCCGGCTCAGCACTCACCAGGTGAACGTCACCGACGCGGCGGCCGTTCAGGCGCTGCCGAAGCAGGTCATCGACGCGCACGGCGAGATCGACGGGCTGCTCAACGTAGCGGGCATCATCCAGAAGTTCGTCCACTTCTCCGAGCTGGAGCACGCCGACATCGAGCGCGTGATGTCGGTCAACTTCTGGGGCGTCGTGAACATGGTGCAGGCGTTCCTGCCGTACCTGACGAAGCGCCCCCAGGCCGCGCTCGTCAACGTCTCCAGCATGGGGGCCTTCATCCCCGTCCCCGGCCAGACGATCTACGGGGCGTCGAAGGCGGCGGTGAAGCTGCTTACCGAAGGCCTGCACGCCGAGCTGCGCGGATCGTCCGTACGCGTCACGGTCGTGTTCCCCGGTGCCGTCGCGACGAGCATCTCCGAGAACAGCGGCGTGAAGATCCCCGGCGTCGCGGGCGGCTCCGGCAACGCGGCCAACCACAAGGTGCTGCCCCCGTCCGAGGCGGCGCGGATCATCATCAACGGCATGGCGAAGGGTTCGTACCGTGTCCTCGTCGGCCCCGACGCCAAGATGATGGACATCTTCACCCGGCTGGTCCCCGAGCGCGCCATGACGATGATCGCCGACAAGATGGCGAGCCTGCTGGACCGCTAGCGGCCGCGACCGGACAGGCTTGGGGACGACCGGACAGGTATCCGGATGCCTGTCCGGTCGACGTGTCGCCTCACGCAGGTACGTACGGTGGGCGCGGCAGTCGGGACCTCTCGCACCTTGTTAGGCTGACGTACGTGCTACGCGGAGACGGACGTCTGACTCACGAGCTGGACCCCGACTCCCCAGGACCCCGCGACGAGTGCGGGGTCTTCGGCGTCTGGGCCCCCAACGAAGAGGTCTCCAAGCTCACCTACTACGGGCTGTTCGCGCTGCAGCACCGCGGCCAGGAGTCGGCGGGCATCGCGGTCAGCAACGGCAACCGCATCATGGTCTTCAAGGACATGGGCCTGGTGTCGCAGGTCTTCGACGAGTCGACGCTGGCGTCGCTCACCGGCCATCTCGCGATCGGCCACACCCGCTACTCGACGACCGGTTCCAGCACCTGGAACAACGCGCAGCCGACCTTCCGGTCGCTGGAGAACGGCAACCTCGCGCTCGCGCACAACGGCAACATCACGAACACCGACGAGCTCGAACAGCTGTTGCTCGAACGCGACTTCACCGAGCCCGTACCCCACAAGGAGGGCCTCGACTCGACCAACGACACGTCGCTGGTGAGCGGGCTTCTGGGCACGTACCGCGGCAAGTCCGTCCATGAGGCCGCGCTCGACCTGCTGCCCCGCCTGACGGGCGCGTACTGCCTGGTCTTCATGACCGAGAAAGCCCTGTACGCGGCACGCGACCCTCAGGGCATCCACCCGCTGGTGCTGGGTCGGCTGGAGAACGGCTGGGTCGTCGCCTCGGAGACCGCCGCCCTGGACATCGTCGGCGCGACGTTCACCCGCGAGGTCGAGCCGGGAGAGCTGCTGAAGATCGACGACTCCGGGGTGCAGTCGGTGCGGTTCGCGCCGGCGAACCCCAAGGGCTGCCTGTTCGAGTACGTCTACCTGTCGCGGCCCGACACCCGCATCGCCAACCGCCGGGTGCACAGCGTGCGCCTCGAGATCGGCCGCACGCTCGCCATGGAGTTCCCGATCGACGCCGACCTCGTCATCCCGGTGCCCGAGTCCGGCACGCCGGCTGCGATCGGCTACGCGGAGGCGTCCGGGATCCCGTACGGGGTCGGCCTGGTCAAGAACGCGTACGTCGGTCGCACCTTCATCCAGCCCTCGCAGACGATCCGTCAGCTCGGGATCCGGCTCAAGCTGAACCCGTTGCGCGACGTCATCGCCGGCAAGCGCCTCGTGGTCGTCGACGACTCGATCGTGCGCGGCAACACACAGCGTGCCCTCGTCCGGATGCTGCGGGAGGCCGGCGCGGCGGAGGTCCATGTACGGATCAGCTCGCCGCCGGTGGAGTGGCCCTGCTTCTACGGGATCGACTTCGCCACCCGCGCAGAGCTGATCGCGCCGGGGATGAGCGTCGAGGAGATCAAGACCAGCATCGGTGCCGACTCCCTCGGCTACATCTCGCTGGACGGGCTCGTCGCGTCCACCGGGATCGCCAAGGACAAGCTCTGCCGCGCATGCTTCGACGGCGTCTACCCCGTGGCCGTACCGCCGGCGGCCCAGGCCCTGGGAATCCGAGGTTGCTGATGAGCCAGTTGGATAGTCGTGGCGAGCGCAGCGAGCCCCAGGCACCGCGGCAAGCGGGGACCGCGTACGCCCGCGCCGGCGTCGACATCGAGGCCGGCGACCGCGCCGTCAAGCTCATGGGCGCGTCGGTGAGGGCGACTCACCGGCCCGAGGTCGTGGGCGGCATCGGCGGCTTCGCCGGCCTCTTCGACGCCTCCGCGTTCAAGGGCTACCGTCGCCCGCTGCTGGCCACGTCGACCGACGGCGTCGGCACGAAGGTGGCCATCGCGCAGGCGCTCGACAAGCACGACACCATCGGCTGGGACCTCGTCGGGATGCTCGTCGACGACCTCGTCGTGGTCGGGGCCGAGCCGCTGTTCGTCACCGACTACATCGCGTGCGGCGCGTTGGTGCCGCAGCGGATCGCCGCGATCGTGGGCGGCATCGCCGCGGCGTGCACGGCTGCCGGCGCGTCCTTGCTGGGCGGCGAGACGGCCGAGCACCCGGGCCTGCTGGCGGCCGACGAGTACGACCTCGCCGGGGCGACCACCGGCGTCGTCGAGGCCGACGAGATGCTCAGCCCTGACCGCGTGGTCGTGGGCGACGTGGTGCTCGCGCTCGCGTCCAGCGGCCTCCACTCCAACGGCTACTCGCTGGTCCGCAACGTGCTGCTGCAGCAGGCAGGGCTCCGCCTCGACGCGTACCTCCCGGAGCTGGGCCGCACCCTCGGCGAGGAGCTTCTCGAGCCGACCAGGGTGTACGCGGCCGACGTGCTCGCAGTGGTGCGTGGCACTGAGGTGCACGCGATGAGCCACATCACCGGCGGCGGCTTCGCGAACAACCTCGCCCGCGTCCTCCCGGCGACCGTCTCCGGGCGCCTCGACCGTACGACCTGGACCCCCGGTCCGGTGTTCGGACTCGTGCAGCGGCTAGGGGAGATATCCCAGCCCGACATCGAGGCGACGCTGAACATGGGCGTCGGCATGGCGCTCGTGCTGCCGGCCGCCTCGGTCGACGCGGCCCAGCGCGAGCTGACCGCCCGGGGGATCGCGTCCTGGGTGTGCGGCGAGGTCCTGGCGGGCGACGGTTCCGTACGTCTCGAGGGTGCCCACCGGGCCTGATCCACGGCGGCGGATGCCCGATGGAGACGGCCGTGGTTCGAGGTTGGTGGATCGGTGGTGCTGAAGGTAATCTGGTCCGCACGAACTGACAACATGTGCCGCGGCCACTCCGCGAGCGATCACAGGCGAGGGGGCTGGCTCTATGGGGCGCGGCCGTGCGAAGGCGAAGCAGACGAAAGTCGCCAGAGAACTGAAGTACAGGTCGGTATCCACGGACTTCTCGTCATTGGAGCGCGAGCTCCGCAGTCCGTCCGACGCGATTCCTGATCAGTACGCAGAACTCGCCGATGACTCCGACGACGCCGCCGACCTCGACGACGAGGACGACGGTGACGATGACGATGACGATGACGAACCGGACGCCGTTGATGACGCGCCCTGGTCGCTGAGGCGTTCGGGCTAGTCACTGATCCAGATCCTGCGGCGGGGGTTCACCTACCTCGCCGCTGTCATAGCGCCCGGATAGAGTCGAAACATGAGGTTCGGTTCTCTCGCCCTGCTGCAGTCGGTACTGGCCTCGCGCACGGAGGTCGCGGCCGACCCGGTGGAGATCGCGCCGGAACCCGTACCGATTGAGGAGCTCGAGGTTGAGCTGCCCGAGCCCACGCCGGAGACCGCGACGCCGGCTCACGTGCGCTGGGGAGCGTGGGAGGTCGACGACCTGCTGCCTGGCTACCAGGCGCGCGAGATGTCGCTGGTGGGCGTGACGCGGCACCCCGAAGAGATCGACCCCGACATCGGCGACGGCTCGCTCACCGCCACGCTCGTGCGGCGGAACAAGCGGCGTCACCCGAGAGCGGTGCTGTCGATCCATGGCTGGAACGACTACTTCTTCCACACCCACGTGGCTGACTGGTGGGACGCGCTGGGGTACGACTTCTACGCCCTCGACCTCCGTCGCTACGGACGCAACCTGCGTCCCGGGCTGATGGGAGGCTACATCGAGGACCTCGCTGACTACGACCTCGAGATCGACGCTGCCATCGCCCACGTCGCGCGCCGACACGGCAGCGTCGTGATGACGGCCCACTCGACGGGCGGCCTGACTGCCGTGCTCTGGGCGAACCGTCACCTGGGCGCGCTGGACGGGCTGGTGCTCAACTCCCCGTGGATCGAGCTGCAGGGCTCGGCGCTCGTCCGGGCGCTCGTCCCGCCGCTGATCCGCAGCCTCGCGACCCGCGCGGCGACGTGGCCGCTCCCGATTTCCGACAACGGCTTCTACGCGCGCTCGATCGATGCGGCGCAGGACGGAGAGTGGACGTACGACCCCGAGCTGAAGCGCAACCCGTCTCAGCCGGTGCGTTCGGGGTGGCTGACCGCCGTCACCGCGGGCCACGAGCAGGTCTCAGCGGGCCTCGACATCGACTGCCCGATCCTCATGGTCACGTCGGCCAGGAGCGACTTCCGGCGCCGCTGGTCCAGCGACCTGTGCCGCGCGGACACCGTGCTGGACGTGCCCCGGCTGGCCGCGCAGGCCCACCGCCTCGGCCGTCACCTCACGCTCATACGGATCGAGGGCGCCATCCACGACGTCTCCCTGTCTCAGGAGGACGCACGCACCAGCTACCACGACGAGCTCCGCCGCTGGGAGCACGCCTACCTCCGCTGACGTCCGAGAGGTCTGGTGCTGCTCGGGGAGAGGTCCTGTACAGCTCCGCTAGGTCCTGTACTGCTGGGGGGGAGGTCTCGTGCTCCTTGTGGGGAGGTTTGGCACTGCTCGGGGGGAGGGTCTGGACGTAGCTCTCGATAGGTGGCTCCCGACGAGCAGTACAGGATCTCCCGACGAGCGGTACGGGATCTCCCCGCGAGGGGCACGAGACCTCCCCATGAGCGCTACAGGATCTCCCACAGAGCAGTACGAAACCTCCCGACGAGCAGTACAGGATCTCCCCATGAGCGGTACAGGATCTCCCGCCGACGTACGAGGGATGTTCGCGAAGGTCAGAGGTAGCGGCCTGCCACGGCGGTCGCCTGCGGGCCGTACGCGCCGCCGAAGAGGGCGGCGTGGACCAGGAGCGGGTGGAGCCGGTGGAGGGGCTGCAGCGAGCGCCAGTGAGGTGGCAGGTGGGTTGATGCCGACTCGTACGCGCTGAGGATGCGGTCCAGGTGCGGGGCGCCGAACAGGCTGAGCATCGCGAGGTCGCTGATGCGGTGGCCACCGTGAGCGGCGGGGTCGATGAGTACGAATCCGGCGCCGGTCACGAACACGTTCCCTGACCACAGGTCGCCGTGGATGCGAGCGGGTGGGGCGTCATCGTCGTACATGCCGTCGGCGATCCTCGTACATGCCCGCTCCAACACCGCCAGATCGTCCGCCTCGAGGCTGCCCCTGTCGTAGGCCGTCCGTGCGTACGGCAGGCAGCGCTGCTCGGCGTAGAACGCACCCCACGTGGGGTAGGAGTCCAGCGTCATTGGCTCCGTACCGATCCAGCCATTGCCTGACCAGCCCTCCGGTGGCGCGCCGAACGCCGCGGCGCCAGCGTCGTGCGTGACCGCCAGCCCTCGACCGAAGTCAGCAGCGGCCTCGTGGGTCGCGGGAGCCGGCACGAGCCGGGGGAGTGTCAGCTCGTGGTCGTGCGCCTCGACGACCTCAACGATCGCGGCGCGTCCTGAACCGGCTGCAGCCAGCCAACGAAGCCCGGCGGCTTCGTTACAGGGCCGCGCCTGGAACCGTACGTTTCGTGAACAGGGCCGTCACGGTGCTCACAGTGCCAGAGCCGACAAAACCCCGCCGGAGCGGGGTCATGGTGGCCAGGGCCGGGCTCGAACCGGCGACCTTTCACTTTTCAGGCGAACGCTGCTACCAGCTGAGCTACCTGGCCAGAAGTCGTCGGAACGACTAGGGACACAACGCGACCCCGACGGGACTCGAACCCGCGACCTCCGCCGTGACAGGGCGGCGCGCTAACCAGCTGCGCTACGGGGCCTTGACGGCCAACCCGGGAACCCGAGCCTCGTGAACTATAGCCAACCGGCGACACCTGCCGCCACTTGGCATCTTTCGCATCCCCAACCGGATTCGAACCGGCGCAACCGCCTTGAAAGGGCGGTGTCCTGGGCCGCTAGACGATGGGGACCCGGCCTGAGCCGAGAGCAAGTCTATGACAGGGGGCTGGGGGAGGCGACTCGTACCCATGAGCGTCAGGTGAAGCTGATGTGCACGTGGTCCTTGTGGTTGTGCGTGTCCGAGCCGCCATCGGCCATGAAGCGCCAGCCCTCACTGCTGCGGGCGCGCCCCAGATGTGAGAAGAGACGATGATGTACGAGATCCCTTACTGGGCCGCGTGGGCTCGGTATTAGTCGGCCATCGCCAGTCCCCAGGGCGGCGTTGCTCGAGTAGTTCGGCAGCATCAGGTCGACCGCGTGGCCGGTCGGGTGGTCGGACGACGAGGAGTCGGGTCGCACCCCGTAGTAGGTGACGATCGCTGGGAACCGCACCCGGCAGTCAGCGACCAAAGAGGGTGGCCGAGGGTACGAGCCCGCTCAGGCCCACGGAGTCGCCGCCGGTGACGACGACCGGGTTCACGGACGTACGCGTTCGTCACCGATCGGACGGCGTTCTGGTAGACGACCTGCATCCGCCCGTTCTCCACGACGCCCGTGATCGACAGAGCGGTCCCCGAGGGGACCTCTGCGACGGCCGTGTACGCATCGGCGGAGGTGTTACGGATGTCGAGCGGCGGTGGTCGCGTACCGAGTGCCTGTGATAGTCGGCAGGCCGCTCAGGTCGGCTGTCGGTCCGGTTGTGGTGAGTGGGGTGATGCAGCGGCGTGGACACCTGCATCGTGTGTTTCAGTGGGTTCGACGATAGGTGACCGTCGTCGGATCAGCCACTTATGAATGCCCTCTCATGAATGTGGCTAGTAAATGACAATGACGTGATTCAACCATCGATATGCTGACGGCTGTGACGCTGCAGCTGGATGACGAGGACTTTGACGCGCTGGTGGATCTCGCGATCGCACGAGTCCCGGCCGAGCTCCTGGACCTCGTGGAGAATGCGGTCCTGCTGATCGAGGACGACCCGCCCGCCGACGGCCCGGTCCTGCTCGGGCTCTATGAGGGAATCCCTTTGACAGAAAGAGATTCTAGTTACTCAGGTGTCCTGCCCGACCGGATCTACGTGTTCCGCAGGCCGACGCTCGAGAACTGCGAGACGTACGAGGACGCGGTACGGGAGGTCACGATCACGGTCGCCCACGAGATCGCCCACCACTTCGGGATCAGCGACGACAGGCTGCACGAGCTCGGCTGGGGTTGATGGTCGTTGGAGGACCCTGATTCAGCTCAGGGGGATTCGCCTCAACCTGTGCTCCAGAGTCGGGAAAGAAGACACAACCGTGTGATTTCCGGTGGATGGATTCCCGTGACCACGGCGTCCGAGATGCGGCTGGCGACGCCCGAGATCCAGGGCAGGGATGTGCTCACGCCGTGGGAGTGACGGGTAGTGCGGCTGTCCTGACGCGCCGGCTGGGAGGAATCTGCCGAGCGACGGTTCAATGACGCGGCTGTGGGGCTCAGGGCGCGTGGCTTGGCGTATTCGTCCCGCAACTCAGCAGAACGCGACATCCGCGCGCGTCGGCGGCGACCGAGGTGATCCGAGGAGACGGGCCCCTCGCCGGATCCGTACCGTCAGGCGATGCGACGGCCACCCATGAAGGGCATGGACGTGACTGAGTCGGTGACCACGCCGCGGGTCGGGTTCGTCGCGTGGACGATCCGTCCGTTGCCGATGTAGATCCCGACGTGGCTGATGCCGGAGTAGTAGAAGACGAGGTCGCCCGGACGCAGGTTCGCCAGTGTCACGGCCGTACCGACAGTGAACTGGCTGTAAGAGGTGCGCGGGATGGCGATCCCGGCCGCCTTGTACGCGGCGGTCGTCAAGCCAGAGCAGTCGTAGGCGTTCGGTCCGTTGCCGCCCCAGGCGTATGCCTTCCCGACCTGCGCCGTGGCGAAGCTGACGGCGGTGGACGCGGCGGTCGCTGTGGGCCCGGTGGTGGTGAGTGGGGTGATGTAGGCGGCGTTGACCCAGCGGCTGGCGCCGTCGTAGATGATTCGGGCCAGGGCGTTGGTGGTGGTGCCGATGATGTTCAGGATGGTGCCGGCGGGGACGTCGCCGAG
>JAYUEA010000475.1:0-3343 GCA_043739465.1 Propionibacteriaceae bacterium | reverse complement strand
GTTGCTGTGCCAGAAGTCGGCGCCTCCGGTCAGTGCGATGGTGGCCTTGATGTCAGGCATCTGGGGTCCTTTCCGGTGTCATGGGCTGGAGGCGACGGAGGGACCGCCGCGGACTCCGGTTTCCCAAGGGAAGCCGTACAAACGCAGACCACCGCGCGGTACGTACGCCCGCGCGGTGGTACAGCGGTGATGTTGCGCTGTACGGATCAGTTGTTGCGCTTCTTGAGACTGCCCTTGAGGTCAGGGACGTCCGCGAGCAGGCGCTTGGTGTAGGCGTTCTGCGGGTTGAAGATCACGTCGTCCGTGATCCCCCGCTCGACGACGAGCCCGTTCTCCATCACGATGACCTCGTCCGCCAGGTAGCAGGCCTGGCCGATGTCGTGGGTGATGAACAGGACCGTGAGCCCGAGGCGGGACCGCAGGTCCTGCAGCACGTTCAGCGCGCTCACGCGCAGAGACGCGTCGAGCATGGACGTCGCCTCGTCGGCCAGCAGCACCTTCGGCTTCATCATCAGTGCCCGCGCGATCATGACGCGTTGACGCTGCCCGCCGGAGAGCTGATGCGGGTACTTGTTGACCGCGTCGCCGGGCTTGAGGCCCACGTAGCTGAGGCAGCGCTCGATGAGCTCGTCGAGAGTCTCGTCGCCCTGCTTGGCCGACATCCGCCGACGCAGGGTCGCACCCACCGTGAAGAACTGGTTGAACGACGAGAACGGGTCCTGGAACACCGCCTGCACGTCGCGCCAGTAGTCCCGGAGCTCCGTCCCTTTGATGTTCGTGACGTCCTTGCCCAGGTACGAGATCGTGCCGGTCGTGACGGGCATCAGCCGGAGCAGCATGCGGGCCAGCGTGGACTTGCCCGAACCGGACTCCCCCACGACCGCCAGCACCTTGCCGGCGTGGAAGTCCACGCTGACGTCGTCGACGGCCGTGATGTGGCCGCCGGCGACCTTGAACTGCTTGGTCACATGGGTGGCGGAGAGCACGGGCACGGGGGCCGTGCCGGTTGCCGACGTGTCGGTCTTGATCTCGGTCATGCGTTGCTCACCTCCAGAGGGACTGTCGTGTTCGGGTTCTTCTCGGCCCACCAGCAGGCGACCTCATGGTTGCCTTCGAGCAGCACCGGCGGTTCCTGGGTGGTGCACTCGGGCATGGCCAAGGGACAGCGCGGGTGGAAGCGGCAACCTGTCGGCGGGTTGCCCAGGTTGGGCGGCGACCCGGGAATGCCAAGAACGTGCTTGGTACGGGTCTCCACGGTCGGGTCGAGCACCGCGGACAGGAGCGCCGAGGTGTACGGATGACGCGCGTTGTGGACCAGGTCCTCGGTGCGCCCGTTCTCGATGATCTTGCCTGCGTACATGATCGCCAGCCGGTCGGTGACCATGGAGAGCACCGGCAGGTCGTGGGTGATGAAGATCACGCCGCGCATGATCTTGATCTCGATCATCGCCAGCAGCATCTCGATGAGCTGCTTCTGGCTGGACACGTCGAGGGCCGACGTCGGCTCGTCCGCGATCAGGAGCTTCGGGTCGAGCAGCGTCGAGATCACCGTGACCATGCGCTGCTTCATGCCGCCGGACAGCTGGTGCGCGTACGAGTCGAGCACGCGGGTCGGCATCGACAGCATCTTGAGCCTGTCGGTGGCCCGATCCAGCGCCTCGGCCTTGGTGACCGACTTGTCGTGGGCGGTCATGACGTCGTGGACCAGGTCCCTGATCCGCAGCGTCGGGCTGATGGCGTTCATGGCGCCCTGCGGGAGCAGGGAGACGGTCGCACCACGGTACGGACGGTGCACCTGGTCGGAGTCCTTCGCCAGCGTGGTGAGGTCGATCACCTCGCCGTCGATGGTCATCGAGCCTGCGATGACATACAGCGGCGGGTTGGCGATCATCGCCAGCGCGTTGCCCAGGGTCGTCTTGCCGCAGCCGGACTCGCCGGCGAGGCCCACGATCTGCCCCTCGGGCACTTCGATGGTGACGTTGTCGACCGCGGGGACGTCCTGTCCCGAGGCCGCCGCGTACACGGCCGTCAGGTTGCTCGCCTTCATCAAGATGTCGTTCACGCCAGGACCTCCACCTTGGTGTTCTGCTCGGCCAGCTCGCGGGCAGCCGCGGCGCGACGAGCAGCAGCCTTGGCCAGGTCCTTCTTCTTACCGCGGCGGAGCCTCGGGTTGAACACCTCGTCGAGGGATGCCTGCAGGTAGAGCAGGCTGAAGCTGATGAGCGTCAGGACCATGGTCGGCGGAAGGAAGGCCCACCACGAACCCGTGGCGACGGCCTGGAAGGCCAGCGCCCAGTGGAGCTGCATGCCCAGTGAGTCGACGCCGGAAGGGCCGAGGCCCAGCATGGACAGGGTCGACTCCGCGAGGATGGCGCTGGCGAGCTGGAGCACCCAGGCCATGACGACGTAGCTGGCCAGGTAGGGCAGCACGTCGCGGATCAGGATGCTGAGCGTCCGTGCGCCGGACAGCTTCGCGATGTCGATGTGCTCGCGGGTCGCGACGGAGCTCGCTTGAGCTCGTACGGCTCGAGCGGTCCATGGCCAAGCCGTGATGCCGATGACGAAGGCGAGACCACCGATGCCCTTGAAGAACGCGATGTCCGTCTTCTGCAGGGCCATCGAGATCAGGATCAGGATGATGATGTTCGGGATGGCGACGACGATGTTCGTGAAGCCCATGAGAGCTTCCTCGACCCACCCTCCGACGTAGCCGGCCAGGATGCCGATCGAGACGCCGATGAACAGGGCGAGCGTGCCGGCCATGAGGCCGTTCAGCAGCGAGTTGCGCGTGCTGTACATGAGCACGGCGATGACGTCGTGGCCGAAGTTGTCGGTGCCCAGGAGATGAGCGGCACTCGGCGAGTCGTACAGCGAACCGATCTTCTCGCCGGGCCCGTACGGGTAGATGAACGGGCCAAGGAACGCCAGCAGTACGATCACGACGATGATGGTCAGCGCGACCACCATGCGGGAACCGAAGTTGAGGCTCATCCACGCCGGCTTGTTCTTGCCGGACGGGGTCTTCGTGGGGAGGGGCGGCTCGAGGACTTCCTCGCTGAGGGCCGCTTGCGGAATGATGCTCATGTGATCACTTCTCCCCGGACTTGGCCGCGCGGATACGCGGGTCGATGAAGCCGTAGAGGACCTCGACGAGGTAGTTGGCGATGAGCACGACCGTGGTGATGATCAAGGTCACTGCCTGGATCATCGCGTAGTCGCTCCCCGAGATCGCGTCGAACAGCAAGTACCCCATTCCGGGGTAGCTGAAGACGAGCTCGGTGATGAGCGCGCCGCCGACCATGGCGCCGATGCTCAGGGCGAGGCCCGTGATCTGCGGCAGCAT
>JAYUEA010000474.1:0-3349 GCA_043739465.1 Propionibacteriaceae bacterium | reverse complement strand
CGAAGTGGTCGATGCCGATCGCGGTGACCGTGCCGTCGAGCACGTCGCGCCAGCCGATGGGCACAGCCGCCTCGATGACGACCTTGGGGACGTCGGCGGGCAGGATCGACGACTTGTACGCGTCGTCCTGAGCCGTGTACCACTCCACGCACGGCATCGAGATGAGGCGCGTCGGGACACCGGCCGCCTCGAGCGTCACCTGCGCTGCCGCGGCGATCTCGACCTCGGAACCCGTGGCGACGAGGATCACCTTCGGGTCGGCGGACGCCTCGGCGAGCACGTACCCGCCCTTGGCCAGGCCCTCGGTGCTCGCGTAGCCGGAACCCTCGGAGCGATCGAACACGCGAAGGTTCTGCCGGGACAGGATCAGAGCTGCGGGACGTTCGTGGCCCTTGAGGATCTGCAGCCAGGCAGCCGCGGTCTCGTTGGCATCGCCGGGACGGACGACATCGAGACCCGGGATGAGGCGCAGGCTCGGCACGTGCTCGACAGGCTGGTGTGTCGGACCGTCCTCGCCGACGCCGATCGAGTCGTGAGTCCAGACGAAGATCGTCGGGGCCTTGCTGATCGCGGCGAGGCGAACCGAGCTGCGCATGTAGTCGGAGAACACCAGGAACGTGCCGCCGTACGCGCGGGTCAGGCTCTCGAGGTTGATCGCGTTGAGGATGTTGCCCATCGCGTGCTCGCGGATCCCGAAGTGCAGCGTGCGGCCGTCCACAGCACCGATGAAGTCCTTGGAGGAACGGTCTGCCGGGATGAACGAGGTCACGCCCTTCATCGTCGTGTTGTTCGAGCCCGCGAGGTCGGCGGAGCCGCCCCACAGCTCAGGCATGACACCGGCAAGTGCGCTCAGCACGTTGCCGGACGCGGCACGGGTCGCGATCGGCTTGTCGGCCGGGAACACCGGCAGCGCAGCTTCGATGCCCTCGGGCAGCTCTCGGGCCATGACGCGATCGAGGAGCGCGGCCTGCTCGGCGTTCTCGCTCCGCCACGTCGCGTACTGGGCATCCCAGAGCTCGCGCGCAGTCTTCGCGCGGTCGGCAGCGTTGGAGCGCGTGTACTCGAGAACCTCGGGGGCGACGTCGAACGACGTGTCGGGGTCGAAGCCGAGCTCGGTCTTGAGGCGCGCGATCTCCTCGGCGCCCAGCTTGGAGCCGTGTACGGAGTGGCTGCCGGCCAGCGTCGGCAGGGGCCAGCCGATGATCGTCGTCACCTTGATGAACGACGGACGGTCGGTGACGGCCTTCGCGGCGTCGATCGCCTGGTACAGCTCCCCGACCTTTTCGGAGTACGTGGTGAGGCCGTTCGTGAAGTCGACGTGAGCCACGTGCCAGCCGTACGCGGCGTAGCGAGCCTCGACGTCCTCGGAGAACGCGATCTTGGTGTCGCCCTCGATGGAGATCCGGTTGTCGTCGTAGAACAGGATCAGGTTTCCGAGCTCCTGCGTCGCGGCAAGGGACGACGCCTCGCCGGAGACACCCTCCTGCATGCAGCCGTCGCCGGCGATCACGTACACGAAGTGGTCGAAGACCGACTGGCCGGGGACGGCCGTCGGGTCGTACAGCTGACGCTCACGACGAGTTGCCATTGCGAAGCCGACGCCGTTGGCGACGCCGGAGCCCAGCGGGCCCGTCGTGCACTCGACGCCCTTGGTGTGGTGCACCTCGGGGTGACCCGGCGTCTTCGAGCCCCACGTACGGAGGCTCTCGATGTCCTCGATCTCCAGACCGAAGCCCGCGAGGTACAGCTGCGCGTACTGGGTGATCGACGAGTGGCCCGCCGACAGGACGAAGCGGTCACGGCCGAGCCAGTTCTCGTCGGACGGGTCGACGTTCATGACCTTCTGGTACAGCAGGTGGGCGAGCGGTGCCAGCGAGATCGCGGTGCCCGGATGGCCGTTGCCGACCTTCTCCACGGCGTCCGCCGCGAGGACTCTCGCGGTGTCGACCGCGCGCTTGTCGAGGTCGGTCCACGTCAGGAGGCTGTTCACGGTGTCTGGCCTTTCGCGAGATGTCCGGGCGTCTGCGCCCGACCTGCGTTCAGCCTAGGCGGTGAGCTCAGGCCACGCGAAGCCGGGCCGATGGTTGCATGTCCCAGGATGGCATGCCTGACCGCAGCGTGGAACAGTCATATTGAATCGTCTCAATTGCTGGTTGCGACGACTTCCACCGGCTCGTCCAGCACGGGCTTGCCGACCTGCACGTACGGCATGAAGAACTGGTTGAGGTGGCCGATCGAGACCGCGTACAGCACCGTGCCCACACCCACGACTCCACCCATCAGCCACCCGATCACGAGGACGGTGAGCTCGATGACGGTACGGACGGTGCGGATGCTCCACCCGTACCGGCGGGTGACCGCCACCCACAGCCCGTCGCGAGGGCCGGGGCCGAGGTGCGCGCCGACGTACAGCGCGCCGGCCAGCCCGTTGAGGACCACGCCGCCGACGAGCAGCGCTCCCCTGCCGACGTAGCTCCCCGGCTGTGACATGACTGCCAGACCGACGTCGGCGGACAGGCCGATCACGATGATGTTGAGGATCGTGCCGATGCCAGGCCGCTGCCGCAGCGGGATCCACAGCAGGAGCACGAGGGCGCCGACGGCGATCGTGACCTGGCCGAAGGACAGCGGCACATGCTTCGCCAGGCCGTAGTGGAACACGTCCCAGGGGTCCAGCCCGAGGTTGGCGCGGATCATCATGGCCATCGACCAGCCGTACAGGAGCAAACCCAGCATCAGCTGGGTGAGTCGTCGCGGCAGGCGGTCGGTGAGGCGCATGCCGATGATCTTGCCACGAAAGTGGACTGTTCCCGAATAGCCACTTGTGGGAGAGTGGCCTGGTGCTGCCGAACCAGTTCACCGACCTGCTGCCCTTGTCCGAGGCCGTGCCCGCCTATCTCGGGCTCGCCCACGGCATCCGGGGCATGGTCATGGATGGCCGTCTGGCCACGGGAAGCCGGCTGCCCAGCGAGCGCGTCCTCGCGGAGACGCTCGGCCTGAGCCGTACGACGATCACCCGCGCCTTCGGCGAGCTGGTCGACACCGGCTGGGCAGTGGCCCGGCGCGGGTCGGGCACGACCGTACGGCTGCCGGTCTCCGGACGCGCGCCCTCGTTGTCGCTCGTGCCCACGCAGCGCGACGACACCATCGACCTCTGCGCCGCGGCCGGGCTCGCCCCGGAGGGCACCGGGGAGATCGTTCGACGGGCACTCGACTGGTTGCCCTCGACGCTCGCCGGCGCTGGCTACGAGCCGTACGGAGCGGTGCACCTGCGGGAACGGATCGCCGACCGGTACACGGCCCGCGGAGTGCCGACACACGCCGACCAGATCATTGTGACCTCGGGAGC
>JAYUEA010000473.1:0-3352 GCA_043739465.1 Propionibacteriaceae bacterium | reverse complement strand
GGGCAGATCTCGACGCTTCTCGCCGACGCGGGCCTGAATATCGCCGACCTGCTCAACACCTCGCGCGGGGAGCTCGCGTACACGCTCATCGACGTCGATGGGGACCTGTCCGACCTCGTCATGGCTCAGATCCGCAGTATCGTGGGCGTCCTGGCGGCCCGTCGCCTCTGACTAGATCCACTCCAGCCACTGACCGTGGCTGCCGACGCGCGCCAGCGGCTCGCCGTCCAGCGCGAGCACGAAGCACGGCCGCGGATCGTCATCGAAGCCTTCCGGCAGCGCCTCTCGCACCGCAGGAACCACCTTGGCGCCCTCGTTCGTGACCCAGTGGACACCGAGGTCGGCCAGCAACGCGAGGTGACGTTCTCGCTGTTCCCTGGGCAGGTACGCGAGCGTGGCCGAGTGGAGCACGACCACCGTCGCCGATGATGGCGCGGCGGCGACGACCCCCGGCAACGCGTCGGTGATGTCGCCGGCGACGGTCAGCACCTCGCGACCCGCCACGAGCCGGAGAGCGGACGTGAGCCGCTGCTCTCGGGCCTCTTCGCCGGGCCAGACGAGGGCCTTCAGCCAGGCCACATCGTGGGGATCCTCTGGGTCGAGCGGGTTGCGGTCGATCCCGGCACGCCAGGCGATCTGCGGCACGGCGAGCGGCAGGCCGGAGCCGGTGACCGAGCAGTCGATGACCGGCCCGTCGGTGCTGCCAGCCGTGAAGACGGAGTCGTCGTCGAGGTGCCAGCGGTATCCGTACAGGTCGGGGAACAGGCCCAGGCCCGCAGACATCCCCACCTCGATCAGCGCGATCGGCTGGCGGAGCGACGCGAGCACGGGCGCGATCACCGCGCAGCGGCCGACCTCGTTGGTCTGGGTGAACCGGGTCGTCACGAGCCGTTCGATCTGCGGCCAGTGACTCGCGGCCCAGCCGGGGAGGCCCGGGCCGGCGTCGAGAGGTCCGCCCAGGTACTTCATCGCCCCGAGGAAGAGGTTGGGCTGTCGCGCGACACCGGGAAGGCCGTCCAGGGCAGCCGCGAGCGACGGGGTGGCCGCCACCTGCCGGCACACCCGAGCCCACGCGGGCGAGCTGGGCTCGACCTCGAGCGCGAACCACTCGTACAGCTCGGGAATGGGGGCGTGTACGAAGTAGCGGCTGGACTTCATACACAGCAGGCTAGTGCGCCTCTCGTGAGGGTTCATTAGTAAGATAGACTAAGAAATGTGACCGTTACCCGCACCGAACGTCTCGACCGCCTTCCTTTCACGCGGCGCCACACGCGGCTGCTCGTCGGCTCCGGCATCGGCTGGGCCCTCGACGCGATGGATGTGGGTCTCATCGGCTTCGTCATGGCGGCCCTCGCCAAGCAGTGGTCGCTCAACGCCACGACCCTGAGCTGGATCGGCTCCATCGGGTTCGTCGGCATGGCGATCGGGGCAAGCCTGGGCGGACTGCTCGCCGACCGCATCGGGCGCCGGCAGGTCTTCGCGTTCACGCTGCTCGTGTACGGGCTGGCGACGGGCGCAGCGGCATTGTCCGCCTCGGTAGGCATGCTCATCGCCTTGAGGTTCGTGGTCGGCATCGGGCTGGGCGCTGAGCTACCGGTGGCCTCGACGCTGGTGTCCGAGTACGCGCCGCGTCGGATCCGTGGCCGTGTCGTCGTCGCCCTGGAGGCCTTCTGGGCGCTCGGCTGGATCTTCGCGGCCCTTCTCGGCTACTTCCTCATCCCCGCATCGCCGGACGGCTGGCGGTGGGCACTGGCTGTCGGCATCGTCCCCGCGGCGTACGCGCTCGTGGTCCGCTTCGGCCTGCCGGAGTCCGTACGGTTCCTCGAGCGCCGCGGTCGGACGGAGGAGGCCGAGGCCTCGGTGCAGGCCTTCGAGAAGTCCGCCGGCGTCGAGCCGGAGGTCTCTGAGGTCGCCCCCTCACCGGTCCGGGGCACGGAGTCCATCTGGTCGGCCGCGCTGCGAGGCCGTACCGTCGCGCTCTGGATCGTGTGGTTCGGCATCAACCTGTCGTACTACGGCGCGTTCACCTGGATCCCCACGCTGCTCAGCGCGGGCGACGCCACCCTCACCAGGTCGTTCCAGTGGACGCTGTTCATCACGCTCGCCCAGGTGCCCGGCTACCTGGCTGCTGCGGTGCTCATCGAGGTCTGGGGACGCCGGGCGACGCTCGCGACCTTCCTCGCCGGGTCGGCCGTGGCTGCCGGCCTGTTCGGCTGGGCGGTGTCGCAGCATCCGCTGGTCGCGGGCTGGGTGATCGCCAGCGGCTGCCTGCTGAGCTTCTTCAACCTCGGTGCCTGGGGTGCGCTGTACGCGGTGGGCCCGGAGGTCTACCCGACGACGATCCGGGGGACCGGTACGGGCCTTGCGGCGGCCTTCGGTCGGATCGCAGCCATCATCGCGCCACTGTCCGTACCGCCCCTTCTGGGAGCGGGCGGCCGGCCTCTCGTGTTCGGCGTGTTCGCGGCGGCGTTTGTGCTCGCGGCGGTCGGGGCGCTGTTCCTCCCCGAGCGGC
This sequence comes from Propionibacteriaceae bacterium, assembly GCA_043739465.1. Taxonomy (GTDB): domain Bacteria; phylum Actinomycetota; class Actinomycetes; order Propionibacteriales; family Propionibacteriaceae; genus Fen-668. Next base: position 840 of record JAYUEA010000473.1, on the reverse strand, counting down.
GCGGGGAAGCGCTCGACGGCTGACTCAGCGGTGAGCGCGCTTCACGGCCTTCAGAGGGCGAGGGCGTCGACCTTCGTCGTGGCTCGGCGGCCGTCCTGCGCGGCCGCCCAGGCTGAGGCCAGTCGCATCGTCGCATCGTCGATGACCTCGAGGGGGAGCGTCAGCGGGAGCCGTACACGGTTGGTGTGCGTGTGGTCCGGGGAGAACGTTGGACCGGGCGCCACGGCGACCCCGTGCGCGCGACCCGCCAGGGCGAGCTCTGTGCTGAGCCGCGCAGGCAGCGTCACCCACAGGGCCAGGCCGCCGGCCGGGTTCGGCACCCGCCAGTCCGGGAGGCGTTCGGTGAGGGAGGCCTGCCACGAGGTACGGGCGCGGCGCAGGCGGTCGACGACGGCGTCGCGGATCGGTGCAGGGTCCTCCAGGAACGTGGTCACCACGAGCTGGTCGAGCGCGGACGGGCCGAGGCTCAGGGACTCCGCCTGGCGTCGGAACCTGTCGACGAGCTGGTCGGGGCACCGCAGCCAGCCGATCCGGAAGCCGCCCCACAGCACCTTCGAGGTCGACCCGATGCAGACGACGTCACCGTCGACGGCAGCGAACGGCCGCTCGGGGCCGGCCTCGTCGAAGTCGAGCTCGGCGACAGTCTCGTCGACGATCGTGACGCAGCCGGCATCGCGCAGCAGCCGCGCCAGCTCCTCCCTCTGTGCCGTCGGCATCAGCAGGCCCGTCGGGTTGTGGAAGTCGGGCACCAGGTAGGCCACGTGAGGGCGTGCGCGGCGTACGGCCACAGCCCAGGCCGCCACGTCCCAGCCGGCGTCGAGCGCGACCGGGACCGCGCGA
>JAYUEA010000472.1:0-3361 GCA_043739465.1 Propionibacteriaceae bacterium | reverse complement strand
CCCGTCAGACCCGTTGCTGTTCGCCATGGGCGACGGCAACCACAGCTTCGCCACCGCCAAGAGCTGCTGGGAGGACATCAAGCCGACCCTCGCTGAGGCGGACCGCGCGAACCACCCCGCCCGGTACGCACTCGTCGAGATCGAGAACATCTTCGACCCCGGCCTCGAGTTCGAGCCGATCCACCGCGTCCTGTTCGACACGACCCGCGACGTCTTCGAGGCTGAGCTCGCGCGCCACTGCGGCTCCTTCGCCGCGACCCCGGCCGCCTTGGTCGCCGACGTGATGACCGCAGTTGAGACCGCCACGACCCAGACCTTCGGCTACTGCGACGCGACCGGCCACGCCACGTACACACTCCTCGACCCCGCCGCGAGCATCCCCGCGGGCACGTTGCAGCTGGTGATCGACGCCCTCGTCGCCGCGGGACACGAGGTCGACTACATCCACGGCGCCGAGGCGACCAGCGAGATCGGTGCGAGGGAAGGGAACCTCGGGCTGTTCCTACCCGCCGTACCCAAGGACTCGTTCTTCGCCTCGATCGTCGCCGACGGTGCCTTGCCGAGGAAGACGTTTTCCCTCGGCGAGGCCGATGACAAGCGCTACTACTTCGAAGCGCGAAGCATCCGATGGGGCTGATGGGCGGCTAGTCTGGCCTGCACCATGCAGCCAAGTGCCATCACCTACCCCCTGCACGAGCGGCGCCTCGACAACGGCCTCCGCGTCGTCGTGAACCCCGACCACATCGTTCCCGTGGTCGCGGTGAACCTCTGGTACGACGTCGGCTCGGCCGACGAGACCCTCGACCGCACCGGTTTGGCGCACCTGTTCGAGCACCTGATGTTCCAGGGGTCCGCCCATGTGAAGTCCGGCGACCACCTCGGACTGATCCAGGCCGCGGGCGGATCTGTGAACGGGACCACCTCGTACGACCGCACCAACTACTTCGAGGCCGTCCCCAAGCCTGCGCTGCGGATGGCGCTCTGGTTGGAGGCTGACCGCCTCGGCACTCTGCTTGAGACCGTCGACCAGGCCAGCCTCGACAACCAGCGCGACGTGGTCAAGGAGGAGAAGCGCCAGCGCTACGACAATGTGCCGTACGGCGACGTCTGGCATCGCCTTCTCGAGCTCAGCTTCCCCGCCGACCACCCGTACGCCCACCCGACGATCGGGTCGATGCACGACCTCGACGCGGCGACGCTCACCGACATCCAGACGTTCTTCCGGGCCCACTACCGCGCCAGCCGCGCAGTGCTCACCCTGGCGGGCGACATCACCGCCGAGGAGGGCTTCCGGCTCGCTGAGCAGTACTTCGGCCATCTCCCCCACCACCCCGGGCGCCGTCGTCCACAGCTCGCCGAAGTGCCGCCTCACGCGGGGATCCCGCGCGAGGAGGTGTACGCCGCCGTCCCGCGCGATGCGGTGTATGCGACGTGGCTGCTGCCAGCAGCATCGCACCCTGACCTCGAAGCTCTCGGTCTCGCCACCTCGATCCTCGGCGACGGCATCACCTCGCGGCTCCACCAGGCTCTGGTCCGTACAGAGCTGGCCGAGGGCGCCGGAGCCTTCACGATGTCGCTCGCCCGCGGCAACTCGGTGGCGGTCGCCTCGGCCCGCTGCTGGGAGGGCGTCGCGCCGGATGCGCTCGAAGCCGCCATGATCGACGCGTGGCAGGAGTTCGTCGACGAGGGCCCCACCCTCGAGGAGCACGGTCGTGCCCAGGCCCAGTTCGCCCGCGAATGGCTCACCGAGCTGGCCGCCATCGACCAGCGCGCTGACAGCCTGGGTCAGGCGGCAACCCTCTTCGGCACGCCCGACTGGGTGAACGGACGCCTCCGTACCGTCATGGACGTCACGACCGACGACGTCCTGCGCGTGACCAGACGCTGGCTCGCCCCCGAGAACCGCGCCGTTCTCACCTATCGCACCGAAGAGGCCTCATGACGACCCGTCGCCCGCGGATCGGCCGCCAGCGGAGCTGGTCCTTCCCAGCCGCCACCGAGCACGTACTGACCAACGGCCTGCGGGTCTGGGTGTTCGACCTGCCCGGCCAGTACGTGATCAGCGCCGGACTCGCCCTCGACCTGCCCCTGACCTCTGAGCCCCCCGCGAGCGAAGGCATCGCGCACGTCACCGCGCACGCCCTGGACGAGGGCACCCTCGCTCATCCCGGCGCCTCGTTCACCGAGGTCCTCGAGAACACGGGCGCCGTGATCGGTGGTGGGGTCACGCAGCTCTCGACCCAGATCGGCATCGACGTCCCCGTCACCGGGATGGCCGCAGCGTTCCCGCTGTTCGCCGAGGCCGTACGCACCCCCGCCCTCGCCGACGACGACGTCCTCCGCCACGTCGGACTGAGGCGGGGAGAGATCCAGCAGGTGATGGCCAACTCGTCACAGCTCGCGGGTGCACTCACCCTCGGAGCAGTGTTCGCGGACGAATGCCGCGCGAGCCGCCCCGCCGGCGGCATGACGGGCACGCTCGAGACCATCGAGCCCGAGGCTGCGCGCGCCTTCCACGTCGCGCACTACGGCGCCCACGGCGCCACCCTCGTCATCGCCGGCGACTTCGCCGGGCTCGATCCCGCCGCCGTGGCCGAGGAGGCGTTCGGCGACTGGTCCGGCCCGACCGCGTCACACCACCACGAGGAGCTGCACCCGGCATTGCGCCAGCGACGCCTCATCAGCCGACCGGGGGCCGTCCAGGCCGACATCCGGATCGCCGCACCCGCGATCGACCGTACAGATCCTCGCTGGCCCGCCTTCCAGGTCGCCTGCGCGATCGTGGGCGGCACCTTCCAGAGCAGGCTCAACACCGAGCTCCGCGAACGGCGCGGCTACACCTACGGCGTGTACATGTCGGCCAGCCCGCTGCGGCGCCACGGCTTCGCGACGGTGTCGGGCTCGTTCCGTACCGAGGTCGTGCCCGCGGCAGTGGACGAGGCGCTGCACCTGCTCGACATCGCCTCGGAGCCGTTCAAGGCCCACGAGGTGAACCGCGCGGTGAACTACCTGACGCGGACCGCCCCGTTGCGGTACGCGACCGCGACCGGCGTAGCTCAGCAGGCACTGACCCTCGCCACCATGGGACTCGACTGGCGCCACGTCGACACGCTCGCCGCCCAGCTGGCCACCGTCACTGCCGATCAGGCCACGGCCGCGTTCATTGAGATCTGGCCCGAGGACCCTGCCTTACTTGTCGTCGGTGACCCCAGCCTGGCGGCCGGGCTCGGGGTGGACGCGGAGCCCACCCCGAACCTCTAGCGGCCCCACGAGCGGGTCGTGTTGCGCCAAGCTAGCCGCGCATCGCCTTCGTGGCCTTGTCGACTGCCGCAGCCGCCGCCCTGGTCGCCTTCTGGTAGCC
>JAYUEA010000471.1:0-10115 GCA_043739465.1 Propionibacteriaceae bacterium | reverse complement strand
GGCTTCGTGGCCGAGGCCCGGTTCCGTACGCTCCCTATCCGCACCCACGTCGGCACCGCGCTCCTCACGTTCCCCACGCTCGCCGCCGCGACCCAGGCGCTGCCCGCGCTCGTCGAGTCGGGGCTGACCGTCATCGAGCTCATGGACGCGGCCTCGCTGCGCGTCGCGAAGGGGCTCGCCGGCACGCCTGACACGATCGCCGCGCTGGTGGTCAAGGGACATGCCGCGCTCCTCGTCGAGCACCACGCCGACTCCGCGGACGAGCTGGCCGAGCGCATGGCCGGCCTGGCCACGTTGGCGCCGAGCCTCCACCTGGCGGCTCCGGTCGCGATCGCTGCGGACGCCGCAGAGAAGGCGCGGCTGTGGAAGGTGCGCAAGGGCCTGTACACGTCGGTCGCCGGCTCGCGGCCGTCAGGTACGACGGCGCTGCTCGAGGACGTCTGCGTACCTGTCGACCAGCTCCTCGCCACCTGCGACGGCCTCACGGAGCTGTTCCGCAAGCACTCGTACGACTCCAGCGTGATCTTCGGCCACGCCCGCGACGGCAACCTCCACTTCCTCGTCAACGAGCGCTTCAGCGACCCGCGGTCCCTCGAGCGCTACGACGCGTTCACCGCCGACATGGTCGAGCTGGTGCTCGGGTGCGATGGCAACCTGAAGGCCGAGCACGGCACGGGCCGGATCATGGCGCCGTACGTGGAGCGGCAGTACGGCAGCGACCTGTACCAGGTGATGCGGGACATCAAGCGCCTCGTCGATCCCGACCTGTTGCTGAACCCCGGCGTGCTGCTGCCGCTGGAGGGCTCTAGCGGGGCGGTCGACCTGGCGACGTTGAAGCTGCCGGTGACGATCGAGGCCGAGGTGGACCGCTGCGTCGAGTGCGGCTACTGCGAGCCGGCGTGCCCGTCGAAGGACCTCACCCTCACGCCGCGTCAGCGGATCACGCTGCGGCGCGACATGGCGGCGTTGCGGGCTTCCGGGAATGTTGCGTTGGCCGACGAGCTGGACAAGGACTACGAGTACGCAGGTGTCGACACCTGCGCCGTCGACGGCATGTGCGGGCTGGCGTGCCCGGTGTCGATCAACACGGGTGACCTCGTCCGGCGGCTGCGTCGTGAGGACGCGAACCCCGTAGCCGCAGCGGGGTGGGATGTCGCCGCCCGCGCCTGGGGCGGGGTGTCGACCGGGGGCGGGCTGGCGTTGAGCGTCGCGGATCGGGTTCCCGGCGGGCTGGTGGGCCGCGTCACCGACGTGCTCCGCAAGGTGGTGAGCACCGACGTGATGCCGCGGTACGACGGCGGGCTCCCCGGCGGTGGCGCGCGGCGCGTACCGGGCAAGGTCGGGGCTGGGTTGGCTGCCGCCGTGTACGTGCCGGCCTGCATCCAGACCATGTTCGGCGCGGAAGAAGGCGACGGCGTGATGGGCGCGTTCCGCGAGGTGTGCGAGCGCGCCGGCGTCACCATCGAGGTGCCGGCGGGCATCGGCAGCATGTGCTGCGGGACGCCGTGGAAGTCGAAGGGGTACGCGGCCGGCTATGAGCGGATGAGCGCCCGCACGCTACCTCTGCTGTGGGACGCGTCCGGCCACGGTCGGTTGCCGGTCGTCGTCGACGCAGCGAGCTGTACGGAGGGGTTCCAGGTCATGCTGGAGCACGCCGCCGGCTCCTACCCGGGCCTGACGATCGTCGACGCCACCACGTACGTGGCCCATCAGGTGCTGCCGTCGCTGACGGTGACGAAGACACTCGGCAGCGTGGCCGTACACCCCACGTGCTCCAGCGCGCAGATCGAGTCGACGGTGGACCTGCTCGCGATCTGTCGCGCGATCGCCGACGATGTGGTCGTGCCGCTGGACGCGGGCTGCTGCGCGTTTGCGGGCGACCGCGGCCTGCTGCATCCCGAGCTCACCGCCTCGGCCACGGCGAGGGAGGCCACGGAAGTGGCGGAGCGTGACTTCGACGCGTACATCTCCACCAACCGCACCTGCGAGCTCGGCATGACCAGGGCTACCGGCAAGCCGTACAGGCATGTGGTCGAGCTGCTCGCCGAGCTCACCCGCTGAGCGGTGATCAGGACGTTGGTCTGCTACAGGGCGATTGTGAGTGCTAGTTTGGGGAAACCCGAACTAGGAAAGAGGAATCTGGATGTCTCTCGGTTGGCCGGAGTTGGTCATCAGCGCGATTCTTCCTGTCGTCCTGTTCGTCATCGGCATCCTTATCGCGTACTACGTGGTGAAGGCCGCTGTACGCAATGGGACGATCGAGGCGTACATCAAACTGCGCCGCGAAAAGCTCTATCCGCCCGAGTGATCGGCGTCTCGAAACGGCTCCCTGAGGAGCAGCGCGACGTAGTCGCCGTGCATCTCGAAGGGCGGCCGTCCGTGGCACAGGTGCTTGGGAATGCCAGGGAAAGAGGGTGACTCCTGGTCTGCACAGCGAAGTGGCGTGTCCACTCCTCTCCCACCGGGCGGGCACTACCGCCACTTCCCTGCGCAGACTTCACTGGCCCGGCCACTCATAAGGCGCATGCTGGCCGGTGCACGTTGTCGCTGCCGCCCTCGACCGAGGCTTCGTGGCTGGCCGAACGCCAGAACTGCATCGCTGTGTGTCTCGAAGGACGGGTTCTACAGCGACTCGGCGAGGTCGATGAAGAGGGACTCCATCGCCAGCAGGGGGGCGACGTTGGTCTCCAGCGCCGTCCGTGCGGCCAGGATAGCGTCGAGGCGGCGCATGGTGGCGTCGGCGGTGTTCCGGCGCGCGATCGTAGAAATCGCTGCTTCCTGCTCCACGTTGACCAGGCGCGCGTGTGACGCGAGCTGGGTGACGAGGACGTCGCGGTAGTACGTGGTGAGCTCCGTCAGCACACGGTCCAGCCCGTCGCGCTGAAGCCGCTTCACGCGTGCCTTCTGCGAGTCCTCGAGCTCCTTGACCTGCGACTGGGCGTTGCGGGGTCGGGCGCCCTTGGTGCCGAAGCCGAGCGCCTCGTTCAGCTCCGCGAGCTCGCGGGAGTCGCGGTCGGCGGTCGAGGTGGACGCTTCCTCGGCAGATGCCGCGACGACGTTGGCAGCGGCCCTCAAGCACGCGCCCAACGAGATCAGCTGAGGCGGCAGCTGCAATACCTCGCGGCGACGGATGCGCGACGCCTCGTTGAGGGCCAGAGCGCGCGCACGGCCGACGTGTCCCTGCGCCGCTCGCGCCGCGAAGGACGCCATCGCCGGGTCGACGCCGTCTCGGTTGACCAGCAGTGATGTCACGGCCGCTTCAGACGGGGTCGCGAGGTGCAGATGACGGCACCGTGACCGGATCGTGGCGACCACGTCGTCGAGGGTCGGGGCGCACAGCACCCAGACCGTACGGGGGGCCGGCTCCTCGATCGCCTTGAGCAGCGCGTCCGCACCGCGCTCGGTGATGCGGTCGGCGTCCTCGACGACGATCACCTGGTGGCGACCCATCGTCGGGCGCATCGCCGAACGTCGTACGAGGTTGCGCACCTCGTCGACGCCGATGCTCAGCTGTTCCGTACGCACGATGGTCACATCGGGATGTGCCCCTGACAAGGCCGTACGGCAGCTCGAGCACTCACCGCAGCCCCCGTTCGCGCACTGCAGCGCCGCCGCGAAGGCCCGCGCCGCGTTCGACCGACCCGACCCGGGAGGTCCCGTGATCAGCCAGGCGTGGCTCATCGCGTGGCCCTCGCCGGCCACGGCCCGGGACAGCACGGACACCGCCGACTCCTGACCCACCAACTCCTGCCACACCGTCACAGCCCCTAGCCTGCCGTACGCGACCGACACCCGCACGCCACCCCGCGCCCACCCGAGCACATCACCCGCGGCTGGACAGGCTCTGGGCACGACCGGACAGGCTCTGGGTACGGCCGGACAGGCTGTGCATCCGACCCCGGCAGCCCGTCCGGTCTTCCTGTCCTCCTGTCGTCCTTCAGGATGTTCGGTCGATAAGTGACCGCGGACCTGGGGGTTCTGAGTGGTCAGCGCATCTCGAAGGTCACTCGGGCGGTCACCGGGACGTCCGGGACGATGCCTTCGCCTCTACGGACGGCGACCTTGAGGGGGATCAGGTACAGGCCGTCCTTCGGCATGATCGAGGTGGTGAACGTGGTCCGGCCGATCCGTACGGTGACGGGGATGCATCCCCATCCGTACGTGAGCATCGGCTTCAGCTCGTCGATCATCGCCGAGTCGTCGGCGGTGAACGGCAGGAACCAGAACGGCGCCGGACCCCGCCACTCGATCATCGTTTCGGTGACTGCCATCTCCATCGTCCTAGCCTGCCTCATGCTCGGAGCAGCCCCACGAATCTCGGGTTATGGGCGGGGTCGGGCGACCGTCCGCAGCGACGACCTCACGAAGTCCGTGTTATGCGGCCTTGGGGCCGGTCATAACACGAGTTTCGTGAGGTCGCCGTTCGGTGGAAGTCCCCGACGGACCTCATAACACGAAGTTCGTGGGGTCGGCCCTCACGACCCTTCGACAGGCTCAGGGATCGACAGGCTCAGCTCAGGGATCGGCAGGCTCAGGGATCGGCAGGCTTAGGGATCGACTGGCTGGTGTCCGCTCCCTGAGCCTGGCCGCGAAACTGCCCGTGTCGAAGGGTCAACGAGCCGACCCTTCGGCAGGCTCAGGGATCGGCAGGCTCAGGGAGCGACAGGCTCAGGGATCGCCGTCAGACCCTGTACCGATCCAGCAGCTCGGCGATGACGGCTTCCGTCTCCGGCTCCTTGGGCTGCGGCTCTGTGTGCTCGAGGTAGTAGGCGGCGATCTCGCGGGCGCCGACCGAGAACGGTGTCGTACACGCGAAGCCGGGCACCAGCCGCTTGATCAGCGAGTTGTCGAAGATCGTGCAGTTGGTCTTGTCGCCGATCAGTCCATCGCCCCAGTCGGGGTCGACCGCGGCTATCGCGTCCGACGGGACGTGCACGATCTTGGCCTCGACCCCGGCCGCACGCGCCATCACCCGCGCGATCTGGTCCCAAGTCAGCCACTCGTCGCTCGTGATGTGTACGGCGAGGCCGATCGCGGTCGCGTTCCCCAGCAGCCCCACGAGACCCTTGGCGAAGTCGCTGGTGTGCGTGAGCGTCCACAGCGACGAGCCGTCCCCGTGAACGATGACCTCGTCCCCGCGGAACAGGCGCCTCACCATCGCGTGCCGCCCGCCGAGGACCGTCATCGTCTTGTCGTACGTGTGCGACGGCCGCACCACCGTCACGGGCAGCCGGTCGTTCTGCCAGCGCTCGAACAGGTACCGCTCGCAGGTCGCCTTGTCGCGGCTGTACTGCCAGTACGGGTTCGACAGCGGTACCGCCTCGGTGATCGGCAGCAGAGTCGGCGGCGTCTGGTACGCGGAGGCCGAACTGATGAACACGTACTGGTCGCTGCAGTCCTCCACCTGCCCCAGCGTCTGCTTCAGCTGGTCGGGAGTGAGCGACAGGAAGTCGCAGATGGCGTCGAAGCTGCGACCACCGAGCGCCGCGGCGATCGCGCCCGGCTCGCGCACGTCGGCGGCGATCAGCTCCACGCCCTTAGGCACCGGCCGCCCCGTCGACTGCCCCCGGTTGAGGACCGTCACCTCCCAGCCGCGTTCCGCCGCGAGGGCGACGCTGCCTGCGCTGATGACTCCGGTGCCGCCAATGAAGAGAACACGTCCGCTCATGTGACCCATCCAACCCTGTCGCGACCCGACAAGGCGAGACCCTGGAGAGTTGACGTGATCCGACGACACTGCAAGAGGTGACTCACTACTGAATTGACATGCAGACTGCAGGATGTGCGACGAACCGGCGTCGCCTCTCCGCCGACACGATCGCGAAGATCGCGGCGGACGATAGCCCAGTTGGAACAGAACACCCCAAATGTGACGGAACACCCCGCGTAGGGGGTGTTCCGTCACATTCAGGGTGTTTGGTCGGGCGGTAGTTGGCCAGGCGGGGTGTTCGGTCGGGGGTGGGCCACGAAGGGTGTTCAGTAGGGGGCGACGGTTCTTCCGGCGCGAGAGGCGAGCAGCGCGATCAGCCACACGATAAGGCCCGCGAGCGTCGAGTAGGCGGCCGCAAGCCCTATCGAGCGCGCCTCACCGCCGGTGAACTGGCCCACGATGACCTGACCCATCACGAGCTCGACCAGCCATGCGCAGGCCAGGAGCGCCACCGACTTCCGGAGCTCCGCGCGACGCCACGCGACGACCAGCACGCCGACCAGCACCGCAGCCGCGACGAGACCGAGAGCGATCCGTACACCCTGAAGAGCCGGGTAGGAGTCGGACTCGACGATCCGCCAGACCGGCCAACCCAGGCAGCGGACGAAGGACCCCTTGCCCGCGACGACGATGCCCAGCAGGTGCATGAGGATCACCACGACCTGGGTTGCCCAGGCAGCCCCACTGAGGCGGGTGCCATGACCGGGGGAGTCGAGGCGGACCGCTGCGTACGTGATGAGGCTGAGGGCTGTCATCGCCGCGGCGACGTCGATCAGTCCCAGCACCAGCGGCAGGCTGAACAGGATGATCATCATCCCGAAGACGCCCGAGGCGACGGCCATCATGAGCGCCGCCAGCGGGAACCAGCGCAGGCGCCGATCGGTGAGCCGGCGGCCCTCCCACGCGGCGAGGCCGAGGAAGACCAGGGCCAGGAACGCGACCACGCGGTGGGTGAACTCGATCCCGGACTGGAGACCGTTCGGCGTGACCGCGCTCTGGAAGCAGCCCGGCCACGTCGGGCACGCCGCGCCCGACTCGGTCGCGCACACGGCCGATCCGAGGACCACCGCGCCGAGCGTGAAGCCGACGGCGAGCCGGTACGAACGGTGGGGCAGGGCTCGGGTGCCGAGCGGCGGGACGACGTCGGTGCTGCGGTCCAAGGTCACGCAGCACATCCCATCATCGGCGCCCCCTGCCGCTGACGGCGGGGGACCACGTACCGTGATGCCCATGACGAGGGTCATGGCCGTCTCGTTCGCCCCGTACGGCCACCTGTACTACGTCGACCCCGGATCTCTGGATCCGGCCGTCGGCGAGGTCGTGCTGGTCCCGACCGAGTCGGGCCCGGAGGTGGCAACCGTCGTCTGGGTCGACCAGGTCGCCGAGATCGAAGCCGAGCTGCCGGTCTGCGCCGGTCGTCCCACGGCCGCCGACCTCGACCGCGACGCCACGAACCGACGGTTAAAGGCCGAGGCGGAGGCCATCGCGGTGGCTCTGGTCACGGAGCACCGCCTGCCGATGCGTGTCGTCGGTGTCGACGTCGACGACAGATCCGCCGAGTTCGGGCGATTCATCGCCCTCTACTACACGTCTCCCCAGCGGGTGGACTTCAGGGCGCTGCTGCGCGACCTCGCCGCGTCGCTCAGGGCGCGCATCGACCTGCGCCAGATCGGCAGCCGGGACGCGGCGCGGATGATCGGCGGCATCGGTACGTGCGGGCGCGAGCTGTGTTGCAGCACGTTCCTGCCGGCCCTCCCCGCGATCGGGATGCGCATGGTCAAGGACCAGGACCTCGCAGGCAACCTGCTCCAGGTCCAGGGCGCTTGCGGTCGGCTCAAGTGCTGCCTGTCGTACGAGCAGGACCTCTACACCGACTTCGAGGCTCGCGCTCCGGCGCTCGGCTGCCGCGTCGAGACACCGGAAGGGCCGGGCAGGGTTGTGGGTCGGTCCTTGCCCTGCGACTCCGTGACCGTACGGAGCGGCGACGGGCAGCGCCGTACCTGTCCGGTCGCCCTCGTCACCATCTCCGGACCGCCCGTGTCCGGGTCGCGGGACGAGGCCGGCCTGCCGCACAGCGATCCCGACTAACCTGGCCAGGTGAGCCAGCCGCCTTTCCCGTCCACGCCCCCGTGGGAGCCCGCCCAGCCGCAGATTCCGGGGCAGGCGCAGCCGACCGAGCCTCAGGCCCAGGTCCCCCAGCAGCCCAGCGGCCCGCAGCTGCCGCAGCCGGGACAGCAGCCCATGCCCTACGGCTCGGAGCCGAACCTGTACGGGCAGCCGAACCCGTCTGGACAGCCGAACCAGTACGGGCAGCCGAACCCGTCCGGACAGCCCCACCCGTACACGCAGCCGAACCCGCACACGCCCCAACAGCCCACGGCCCCCAGCCACCTCGGCGCCAACGGGGCCCTGCAGTCGTACGGGATGGTTCCCGGCGCGGGCCAGCAGCGTCCGGGAACCGGCTACTACGCGTCGCAGGGCTCTCAGCCAGTCGCGCCGACGTGGGGTTCGCATGCCCCGGCCGCTCCTCCGCAGCATCCCAAGGGCTCGAGGACGGGCCTGATCATCGGCGTCTCCGCGCTCCTCGTCGTGGCCCTCGTGGCCGCGGTCGTGTTCGCGGGCGGCTACGCCGGCAAGCTCTTCGGTACGGGCTCGACGCCGTCAACCGCGACCTCCAGCTCGGCGACGTCGACCGCCACCAGCGCAGGGTCGGCGAGGGCGACAGCAGCTCCGGGTCAGGTGGTCAGAAAGCCGGCTGTGCCGGCGCCCACCGCGACCACTGCGCGATCGTTCACTTCGCCCGATCGTCCGAAGTCGGCAATCCCGACGGTGAAGCCCGTGGGCTTCGTCAACGCGCCGGCCGGGTCGGGTATCTCGCGCTACACGACCCAGAAGCTCACCTGGACCAACTGCACGATCAAGAACAAGAGCGTCCAGTGCGCGACCACCACGGCGCCGCTCGACTACACCGCGCCGGACGTCCAGGCCATCACTCTGAAGCTCGTCAAGAAGCTCGGCACCCAGACGCCGAAGCTGGGCACGATCTTCGTCAACCCCGGCGGTCCCGGCGAGCCGGGCACCTCGCTGGCGGCCCTCTTCAAGACCGAAGGGCTCGAGCAGTACGACGTCGTCGGCTGGGATCCTCGCGGTACAGGCGACTCGACCCCGGTGGTCTGCGAGGGTGGCGCCGCTGTCGACAAGGTCATGCAGCTCGACCAGTCGCCAGACACCGATGCGGAGAAGACGGCGCTGCTGAACGGCTGGAAGGCGTTCGGCGCGAGCTGCCTGGCGAAGTCCGGCGCGCTGCTGCAGCACATCAGCACCGTCGATACCGTGCAGGACCTCGACCTGCTCCGTCAGCTGGTCGGCGATGCCAAGCTGAACTACCTCGGCTACTCGTACGGCACGTACATCGGTGCCGTGTACGCCGAGAAGTTCTCGGCCACCGTCGGCAAGATGGTGCTCGACTCGGCTGTGAACATCACCCAGGACGAGTCGGTCTCGCAGTCGGCGGGCTTTGACCTGGCGTTGGGCAACTACGCGACCTGGTGCGCGCAGAAGAACTGCGTGCTGGGCTCCACCAAGGAGAAGGTGCTCGCGACGATCACGGCGTTGCTCGACAAGCTGGACGCGAACCCGATCCCGGGTGACGGGACCCGCAAGCTCACACAGTCGGCGGCCGGCGATGGCATCGCGATCTTCCTGTACACGGACGAGACGTACTGGGACCGGCTCACAGAGGCGCTCAAGATGGCGATCGCCGGTGACGGGCGCTCCCTCCTCTACTACGGCGACCAGCTACGCAGCCGTGCGTCGGACGGCACGTACGACCCGTCGTTCTACGCGTTCCCGGCGATCGGTTGCGCCGACTCGCAGGACGACGGCATCGAGCGCGCCTTCGCGGACTGGAAGATCGACGCGACCAGGGCGCCGATCTTCGGCAAGTACTCCGGCCCCAACATCTGGTGCACCGTCTGGCCGGTCCAGGGCCTGGCCCCGTTCGACATCAAGGGCAAGGGCGCCGCGCCGATCGTCGTCGTGGGCGCCACCGGCGACTCCGCGACCCCGTACCAGTACGCCGCCTGGATGAGTGACCAGCTCGAGTCGGGGGTGCTCGTCACGTACGACGGTGCAGGACACGCCACGTACGGCAACGACCGCAGCGCCTGCGTCGACACGATGGTGGTCTCGTACTTCGCCAAGGGCACCGTCCCACCAGACGGCCTCTTCTGCGGCAAGTAGGACGCGGCAGCCCGACGCCACCCTTCGTACGCCCTCGGCCAGGGCGCCGCCCGTTCGCGCGGCCGCTGCGGCATCGCTATAGTTTTCACTCGGTCGGCCCCGCGCCGGTCAGGCCGCCTTAGCTCAGTCGGTAGAGCGTCTCACTCGTAATGAGAAGGTCTGG
>JAYUEA010000470.1:0-3366 GCA_043739465.1 Propionibacteriaceae bacterium | reverse complement strand
GCCAGACCTCGAGGGAGAAGTCGGTGACGATCGCGATGGGACCGTACGACTTCGAGAGCTTCGAGACCTTGAGCACCGGAGTGCGCTGCTTCGCCATGTCATCGATTCTCCCGCATCGCGCCACGACCCTCGTACACGCGCCCAGCACAAGGGTTGCGCGCGAGTGGCCAAGGCGAACTGAGGAGAGAAGTTACGGCACTGAGGAGAGAAGTTACGGCACTGAGGAGAGAACCTGGGTGGCACAGAGTCTCTCCTCAACCTCACAGGGTCTCTCCTCAACGCCACAGAGTCTCTCCTCAACGTCAGGAATGCCGGGTTGTCGGAGGTAGGTGTCATGCTTTCCGCGTGCAGACTTCGACGAACCATCGCGCCACGCTGGCCAAGCGTCGCGCCGACGTCGCGGGGATGTTCGACCACCTCGCGAGTCGGTACGACCTGATCAACGACGTGGCGTCGCTGGGGCTCGACAGGTCCTGGCGCAAGGCAGCCCTCGAGGCGGTCGCCCCAGAGCCCGGTGAGGTCGTGCTCGACCTCGCCGCAGGTACGGGCACGAGCTCGGTCCCCTTCGCCGACGCGGGCGCTCTCGTGGCTAGCGTCGACATGAGCCTGGGCATGCTGACAGAGGGGCGCAGGCGGAACCCCACACTCTCGTTCGTGGCCGGCGACGCGCTCGCCCTTCCCTTCGCCGACGCCTCCTTCGACGCCGCCACGATCTCGTTCGGGCTGCGCAATGTGCAGGACACCGCCACCGCGCTCTCCGAGCTGCTCCGCGTGGTACGACCCGGCGGCCGGCTGGTCATCTGCGAGTTCTCGGCGCCGACCTGGGCGCCGTGGCGACGCGTCTACACGACGTACCTGCCCGTCGTCGTCCCCGGCGTGGCGAGGCTCGTCTCGCCGAACCCGGCCGCCTACGACTACCTCGTCGAGTCGATCGTCAGCTGGCCCGACCAGCAGGCGCTGGCGCAGCTGATGGCCGACAGCGGCTGGGGCGACGTCGAGCACCGCAACCTCGTCGGCGGCATCGTCGCCCTCCACCGGGGTCGCCGACCGGAGTGAACGGTTTCGTCCTCGACGCCTACGCGGCGCGCAGCTGTCCGGTCAAGACGCAGAACGCGTTCCTGCCCGGTCTCGACCGACCCGAGCTGGACGAGTCGCTGCAGGAGCTGTTCGCCGGCAGCGCCAGCTTCAAGGCCGACCTGATCCGACAGGTCATCGAGCGCACCGAGGGTGCCGTCGACTGCCGGGCGCTGCGCCACCAGCCCCCGTCTGTACAGGTCGCTGCCACCCTCGCCGCCATGGCAGACGGCGCACCGCTCATCGTCGACGGGCTGCTGCCGCTCGACGCGGACGGCCACCGCTCCGGCCGCGCCGACCTGTGGGTGCGCGGCCCCGACGCGATAGGCGGCGGTCCCGGCTACCACCCGGTGATGGTCAAGCTGCACCGGATGCTGGAGCGGGTCACCCCCGGTCCGGCTCACGAGCCACTCCCGGTCTCGCCCCTGACCGCGCCGTTCCTGGCCAGCGCTGTCGATGCCCCGAGCCGTGCGCTCCGGCTCGCCAGCCGCGAACCGGACCTCCTCCAGCTCGCGCACTACTGGCGACTCCTCAGCGCTACGGGCCGTGCGGCAGGCGGCTCCCCGTACGGCGGCATCATCGGCTCCGACCAGATCCCTCAGCTGAGCAACGCGGCGGGCGTCGCGTGGGTGCGGCTCGACCAGAAGCAGATCCGCACCTTCTCCCGCACGGCTGCCGCAGGCTGGAAGAAGCGCAGCCCTCTGGAGCGGTACGACCACGAGCACGGCTTCCGGGTCAAGGTCGCCACCATCGCCCAGCGCCAGACCGGCGCCGCCGAGGACCCGCCGCTCGTCGTCACGCCGATCCGGGTGCGCGAGTGCGACCGCTGCGTGTGGTGGCAGACCTGTCGGCCCCAGCTCGGCGACGACGACCTGTCGCTGCGCATCGCGAAGTCGCCGCTCGACGTCCGCGAGATCGCCGTGCTGAGGCGCTTGGGGGTAGCGACGCTCACCGACCTGGCCGAGGTGGACCTCGAGGCCCTGCTCGGTTCGTACATCCCGGAAGTCGCCCACCGGCCCGGTGGTGAGGAGCGGCTACGCATCGCAGCCCACCGCTCCCGGCTGATGGTGGCGGGCGTCGAGCTCGAGCGGGTCTCGCACGAGCCGATCCACCTGCCGCGCGCCGACATCGAGATCGACTTCGACATCGAGACCTCGGCAGACGACCACGTCTACCTGTGGGGCTTCCTCGTCCACGACACGCGCACTGACGAGGAGCCCTCCTACGTCGCCTTCTCCGAGTTCAGCGAGCTCACCGACGCCGCCGAGCGACGGCTCGCGATCGAGGCGCTGACCTGGCTCCACGATCTCGTGACCGGCACGGACGCATCGGTCAAGGTGTTCCACTACTCGCGCTACGAGGTGCTGCGCATCGAACGTCTGGCCGAGATCTTCACCCGCGACCCGTTCACGTGGGCGGTCGGCTTCTCCCATGAGTCGTTCGTCGACCTGTTCGAGGTCACCAGTGCCCACTTCTTCGGCACGTACGGCCTCGGCCTCAAGCAGGTCGCGCACGCCGGTCCGGGGTTCTCGTGGCGCGACGACAACCCCGGTGGGCTGAACAGCCAGTCGTGGTTCGCGGACGCCGTGCATGCGGAGTCCGAGGACCTCAGGGCGGAGCTGACGCAGCGGGTGCTGGACTACAACGAGGACGACGTGAGGGCAACGGCCGCGCTGCGCCGCTGGCTGCGCGACACGGCGGGCGACTCAGGAAGCGTCTGAACGCCGAAGCCGGCGCGTCGACACCATGGTCGCGGCGACCGCGATCACGCCACCGAGCCCGAAGAGTGCGACGAGCAGCAGCTCCTTGAGCTTGGCCATGAACAGCGACGCCGAGAACATGCTCGAGACCACGTAGCCGATCGCACCACTGCTCGTACCTGTCCAGACCAAAACTTCAGGAGTCCACGTTCGCAGCGCCTCGGCCTCAGCCGATCACCCAGCCGATGGAGAGGCCCACGGCCAGCACCAGCTCAGCCATCCCCGTCAGCGCGAGCACCCGGATCAGGGCACGCCCCGTAGCGCCGCCGATGACCGCACGCACAGCGACACCGAGCATCACGACGCCGGCCAGCCCCAACAGGGCCCACCACGTCGTCAGCACGGCCTCCGCGACCACGCACGCCGCGACCCCCACCGTCAGCGCGACATAGAGCCAGCGTGTACCGCGGTCGCCGAGCCGGGTCGCGAGCGTGTTCTTGCCTACGGCCACGTCGCCCACGATGTCGCGCAGGTTGTTCGCGACCAGCACCTGGCAGGCGACCAGCCCCACGGCCACGGCCGCGACCAGCGA
>JAYUEA010000469.1:0-10154 GCA_043739465.1 Propionibacteriaceae bacterium | reverse complement strand
CCGTCAGCGCCCACGAGCGTCGCGGCCGCCCTGTCCCACGAAGGCGGGGTGATAGAACCTCGTCATGCGCGCGGTGAGGTACTCGTCGGTTGGTGGGCCCCTGGAGCTGGTGGAGGTGCCGGAGCCGACGTGCCCGGCCGACGGAGCCGTCGTACGGGTCGAGGCCACCGGCATCTGCCGCTCCGACTGGCACGCGTGGCGCGGCCACGACCCCGTACCGCTCCCCAACATCCCCGGGCACGAGTTCGCCGGCGTGGTGTCGGCCGTCGGCCCAGAGGTCAACCGCTTCGCCGTGGGTGACCGCGTGACCGTGCCGTTCGTCAACGGCTGCGGCCGTTGTTCCTGGTGCCTCGCGGGCGACGCGCAGGTCTGCCCGGACCAGACGCAGCCGGGCTTCACGCACCCCGGCTCGTACGCGGAGCTCGTGCAGGTGCGGGCCGCCGACTTCAACCTGGTACGGCTTCCTGACGGTGTCGATGCCGTCACTGCGGCCGCCCTCGGGTGCCGGTTCGCGACGGCGTTCCACGCGCTGACGCGGCAGAGCCGGGTGGGTGCCGGGGAGTGGCTGGCCGTGTACGGGTGCGGTGGCGTCGGCCTGTCCGCGGTCCTCGTCGGCAAGGCGCTGGGAGCGCGCGTGGTCGCGATCGACCCGTCGGCCGCGGCACGCGAGCGGGCGCTCGAGCTGGGCGCCGACCACGCGCTGGCTACGCCCGATGTCGACGCGATCCTCGAGCTCACAGGCGGCGGCGCGCAGGTGAGCATCGACGCGCTGGGGTCATCCGCGACGGCATCAGCCTCGATCCGTACCCTCCGTCGGCGCGGCCGACATGTACAGGTGGGACTCATGCTCGCCGACCACGCCGATGCGCCCCTGCCGTGGGGCTCGGTGATCTCGAAGGAGCTCGAGGTCGTGGGCAGCCACGGCATGGCCGCCGCCGACTACCCGGAGCTGCTGGACATGGTCGCCGTCGGCCGCCTCGACGTCGCCCGGCTCATCGGCAAGGTCGTCACCCTCGATGACGCCCCGGCGGAACTGGCGGCGATGAACAACCTGGTCGCCACGACGTCAGGCCTTGTAGTGGCAAGAATTCCGGTTTCCTGACCCCGTTCCTCAGCGTGTCGAAGGGTTCGGGTGGTCCCTTCGACACGGGCCGCGGGTGGCCCTGCTCAGGGGTCGGGAGTGAGCGACGGCGGCCCCGTTCAGGACCCTCTACGGCGCCGGGGTCAGGTCGAGGTCGACCATGAGCTCTCGGGCGAGGGCCTCGAGATCGGCCTGCAGCTCGTCGGTGCTGACGCCCTCGGGCGCGGTGAGTACGGCATCGGCCTCGAACAGCAGGCCACCGGCCATGGGAGCCTCGACGGTGGCGGTCGCGAGCTGCTCGATGCTGACGCCGCGTGACGCGAGGGCCTCGGTGACCTGTCGTACGATCCCCGGTTGGTCGTGGCCGACGAGGTGCAGCACCAGGCGTCGGCCGGCGCTCGACGCGGGAGCCGCCGCGTCTCTCACGCCGACCTCGACGATGTCGCTGAGCCCGGCGAGAGCCGTTCGCAACGCGCCAACGGAGTCCGCGGGCACATCGACGAGCGCGATTCCGGCGAACGTGCCGCCCAGCCGGGCGAGCTGGCTCTCGAGCCAGCTGCCGCCGTTGTCGGCCACGGCGCGGGAGACAGCCGACACGAGTCCCGGACGGTCGTCGCCGAGAAGGGTGAGGACGAGCTTGGTCATGCACGACACCGTACGGCCTCGGCCCTCTGCGACGAGGGAAAGCCTGCCAGGATGTGGCCATGAGCGAGTTCACCGTGCCGGGCTGGGACGCGTACTTCCTCGGCATCGCCCAGGCCGTCTCGGCTCGGGCCAAGTGCCGTCGCCGCAAGGTCGGTGCCGTGCTGGTGGTCGACCGGCGGATCATCGCCACCGGCTACAACGGCGCCGCGCCCGGTGAGACCGACTGCCTCGAGGGCGCGTGCCCGCGGGGCCTGCTCACGTACGACCAGGTGCCCGGTCTCGGCGACTACGACCGCCCAGGCACTCCCGGCTTCTGCATCGCCATCCACGGCGAGGTGAACGCGCTGCTGTTCGCGACGCGGGACACGAAGGGCGCGACCGCGTACATCACCGACCCGCCCTGCCCCGGCTGCCGCAAGGCGCTCGCGGCTGCCGGCATCGAGCGTGTGGTCTGGCCCGACGGCGAGTACGACCGCGCCGCGCTCATCACCTGGTAGCCGACACGGCATGGGACGACTGCCCGCGTCACCCCATCGTCTTCTGCCCGTCGAGGGTCTCGCGGATGAGGTCGGCGTGACCGGCGTGCTGCGCGGTCTCGGCGAGGATGTGCAGCAGCACCCGCCGCGCCGTCCAGGTCGCACCCGGCTCGAACCAGGGGGCCTCCGGCAACGGTGTCGCCGCATCGAGGTCCGCCATGCCTCGTACAGCCTCCGCGGTCTCGACGGCGCATGCTGCGTAGTCGTCGAGCAGCCCCGCCAACGTCTCGTCGGCGCCCATGTGATGTCCCGCCCACCAGTCACCAGCGGCCGTCACCATGTCGTGGCCGGTCATGAACGCCACCCAGCCGCGTTCGGTGCACGTCACGTGCTTGACGATGCCTCCGATGTGCAGCTCGCTGGGGGTGGGCGTAGCCCTGGCCTGGTCGTCTGTGAGGCTTCGCGCCGTGAACACCAGGAACCCCCGGTGTCTCCCGAGCGCCTCGACCAGGTCCTGCTTCTCCTGAAGTCCGGTCATGGAGTGGACCTCCCTTCTGCATCGCGACACTAGGCGCAGCCTCTGACACTTCCCAGGCATCGAGCATGCCGCGCCCACCACCTGGTACCAACCGTGGGCGGACCGGAGTCGGCCGCCCTCCCCGTCATCTGCTAGAAACAGGCGCATGGCTCACATCTCTCGTCGTGGCATCCCCACCGAAACCGTCGGCGATCTTCCCGCGGTCGGCATGAAGGCGCCCACGTTCACGCTGACAGCCTCGGACCTCTCCGATGTGACCCAGGACCACTGGTCGGGCCGCCGCCTGGTGCTCAACATCTTCCCGAGCGTGGACACCGGCACGTGCGCGATGAGCGTGCGGAAGTTCAACGAGCTCGCCTCCGCGCTTGAGAACACCACGGTGGTGTGCATCTCCAACGACCTGCCGTATGCGCAGGCGCGCTTCTGCGGCGCGGAGGGCCTGTCCAACGTCGCGACCGCGTCGGCGTTCCGCTCCGACTTCGGGGACACGTTCGGCATACGGATCCTTGACGGGGGCATGCGCGGCCTGCTGGCCCGGGCCGTCGTGGTCCTCGACATCGGCGGCACCGTGATCCACAGCGAGCTCGTCGACGACATCGGCCACCAGCCGAACTACGACGCCGCGATCGCGGTGCTCTGAATGACCCAGCTGGTCGCGGTCCTGGGTACGGGTGTCGTACGGCCCGGGCAGCCGGTCATCACCGCCGACGATCTCGGCCTCACCAGGGGCGACGGGATCTTCGACGCCACCCGCGTGGTCACCGACGAGAGCGGTCGCGCGGTCGTTGAGCACCTCGACCGTCACCTCTCGCGCCTCGCGCGGTCCGCGCAGGTCGTTGAGCTGCCCGCCCCTGACCTGGCCGGCCTCATCGCCCTCGTGGAAGAGGCTCTCTGCGCCTGGACCACCCCCGGTGAGGCTGCGCTCAAGATCGTCCACACCCGGGGTCTCGAGCACGGGGGGGTCGGCGCCACCACGCTGGTCACCATCACCGAGACCGAGCCCGGACGTCGTCGCCCGCTTGCCGTCGCATCGATGACCCGCGGGTACGCGAGCACGGCCTTCGCGGAGGCGCCCTGGCTGCTCGGCGGGGCCAAGCTCCTGTCGTACGCGCTCCACACCTCTGCCCGCCGCGAGGCCGCACGCCGCGGCGCCGATGACGCGCTCTTCGTGAGCAGCGACGGCTACGCGCTCGAAGGCCCCACCGCCTCCCTGCTCTGGGTCACGGGCAGCGTCCTCCACACGACCCCGACCGGCGACACTGGCATCCTCGCCTCCGTGACGGTCGACCTGCTGCGCGAGTGGGCGGCCGCCGAAGACGTACGGTTCGAGCCCGAGCTCATCACCCTCGACGGCCTTCACGGGGTCACGGGCGCCTGGCTGGCATCGTCGGTACGCGGTGTCTGTCCCATCGCGAGCCTCGACGGTCACGCGCTCCAGGTGTCGGCCGAGTGGGCCGATCGGCTGGCGTCCGCAGCCGGATTCTGAGTCCGTCAGGGCTCATTTCTGGGCCTGTGCGGGCCTCCGAGCGACCCTTGGCGCCGCGTTAGCCGCGCGATGCGCCTCCAAGATCTCGCTCCCGCTGTCGCCCAGAGCGACGTCTACATCTGCGGTCCACAAGCGATCGCCGACCTGATCATCGATGACGCGCTCACGGCCGGGACGCCCGCCACCGCCATCCACAACGAAAGGTTCTCCTGGTGAGCATGCGAGCGAAGGCGATTGCGGTCGCCACATCGGCCGGCATCCTGGTGGCCGCCTGGATGGCAGCCACGGCCAGCGGGCAGACGATGGGGGTCCCGAACGTGGGCGCCGACCCCACGACCTCGGCGACCGACGAGAAGAGCGGCGCCGCGATCGCCGGCTCCACCGAGTCCGCGGCTGCGGGCGAGTCCGCAACGACTGCGGCCAAGGCCACCACGGCCGCGGCGACGACTGCTGCTGCCACCAAGGCGACGACGGCGGCTGCCGCGAGCGGCCTCAAGGACGGCACGTACTCGGGCGGCACCGTCACCCACAAGTACGGGACCGTCGCGGTCTCGGTGACGGTCGCTGGCGGCAAGATCACGAGCGTGGCGGCGACCACGACGAGCACCAGCACCGAGTCGCCGAACATCACGAGCCAGGCCGTGCCCACGCTGAAGTCGAGGTGGTCACCGCGCAGTCCGGCAGCATCACCACGGTGAGCGGAGCGACGTTCACCAGCCAGGCGTTCATCACGAGCGCGCAAGCAGCGGTAACCAAAGCCAAGGCCTAACCGCGCCTT
Organism: Propionibacteriaceae bacterium; assembly: GCA_043739465.1. Lineage (GTDB taxonomy): Bacteria > Actinomycetota > Actinomycetes > Propionibacteriales > Propionibacteriaceae > Fen-668. The sequence goes on along the minus strand of JAYUEA010000469.1, from coordinate 5,150 downwards.
AGCCAACCTGCTACTCCGCGCAAGGGGTAATCACAGGATTCTCACAGCCGTTTTCTCGAGGATGAGTGATATGTCAACAACACTCACCGAGAGGCCTCGCGTGGCGAAAGCACCGCAGCAGGGTCGCCCGCAACGGTCACGGCCGGATACGGCGAAGGCCCTGCGGCGTCGGTTCGACGCCCAGACGCGGTCGCGCAACCTGCGCGCCGGGTCGCTGACCGTGCTGGCGTGGGTCTCGGTGGCTGCGTCGGTCGCGCTGTGGCTCGCCGATGGCGGGCTCGCGAAGGTGACGTCCCTGGGCAAGGGCCTGACAGCAATCGGCATCGTCACCGGCCTCGTCGCGACGGACCTCATGATCCTGATGCTGTTCCTGGCCGCCCGGATCCCCTACATCGACCGCGCCTTCGGCCACGACCATGCCGTCGCGGTGCACAGCAAGCTCGGCAAGTGGGTCATCTACGGTCTGCTGCTGCACGGCTGGTTCCTGCTCTGCGGCTACGCCGCCACCGACCACCTCGGCCTGGACGGCGAGCTCTCCTCGCTGCTGAGCGTCAACGACCTCGTCCTCGGCGTCTGCGCGCTGGGCATCCTGGGCGGGGTCGGCATCTCCTCGATCATCGCCGTGAAGAAGTCCCTGCCGTACGAGGTCTGGCACGTGATCCACCTCGCCACGTACGTCGCTGTCGGTCTTTCCCTGCCCCACCAGTTCTCGATGTCCGGGCTGTTCGCCGAGGGCACCTGGCAGCGCGGCTACTGGATCGGCCTGCTGCTGGTGACCGGCTTCCTGCTCCTTGCATTCCGTGTCTTCCTGCCGCTGTTCGCCTCCTTCGAGCACCAGCTGGTTGTGACCAGGGTCGTGTACGAGGACGCCGACGTGGTCTCCATCGAGATGCGCGGTCGCAACCTGCCGGCCCTGGACGTCGAGGGCGGACAGTTCTTCCACTGGCGCTTCCTCGCCAAGGGTCTGTGGTGGCACCAGCACCCCTTCTCCGTCTCGGCGGCCCCGACCCGCGACACGCTGCGAATCACGATCCGCGCGCTGGGCAAGGGCACCGCCGCGCTGATGAACGTGAAGCCTGGGACCAAGGTCATGATCGAAGGCCCGTACGGGGTCTTCACCGACGTCACTCGGACGTCCCCTGGCCTCACGCTGGTCGGGATCGGCATCGGCATCGCCCCGATCTGCGCGATCCTCGAAGCGACGGCCATCGTGCCCGGCTGCGCCACGGTGATCCTGCGGGCCCATACGAACCAGCAGCTCTACCTGGCGCGTGAGATCGACGCCATCTGCCGCGCTCGGGGGGCGCGCCTGATCACGCTTGTCGGTTCCCGCACCAAGAACCGGCTCGGCGAGACCACCTGGCTGCCTGCATCCCACAGCTCGCTGCGCCTGGGAGACCTTGTGCCTGACGTCGCCAACACCGACGTGTACGTGTGCGGGCCGCAGGCGGTCTCCGACCTCGCGGTCGCTGACGCGCTCGCTGCCGGCACCCCCGCGGGCGCTGTCCACAACGAAAGGTTCGTCTGGTGAGCACCAGAGCCAAAGTCGCTGCTCTCGCCGCTTCGGCGGGCGTCCTCGCTGCCGGCTGGGCCGTCGGGACGGCCAACGGCCAGACTGCGACCGCGACGGATCAGGGCGGTACGACCACAAGCCAGACCACGACAGGTACGACCACGGTGGCGGCGACCAAGGCCGCCAGCACCACGGCGGCCGGCTCGGGCTCGTACAAGGACGGCACGTACACGGGAACGACCGCCTCCCATCGGTACGGGACCGTCACGGTCACCGTGAAGATCTCGGGCGGCAAGATCGCCGACGTGACGGCGAACGTCAAGGACGACGGGGACCGCAAGTCCCAGAACATCAACAGCCAGGCGATCCCGATGATCAGGTCGAGTGTGCTGTCGGCGAACTCGGCGAAGGTCTCGACGATCGGCGGCGCCACGTTCACGACGACGGCCTACCTCAGCAGCCTGCAGTCGGCGCTCGGCAAGGCCGGCGGGTGAGCTCCGACGCTAGCGTCGGCACCATGCCTGCCCCGCTGATCTTCGAGACCATGGGAACCGTCGTCACGCTGCTGACGACCGCCCCACTCGACGACGCCGCGAGCGACGCCGTCAAGGGTGCTTTCCGCGCGCTCGACGAGAGGTTCTCCCTGTACAAGCCGGAGTCCGAGGCGTCGGTGGTGGGTCACGGCAGGGTCGGGATCCGTACGGCCAGCCCGGAGTACCAAGAGATGTACTGGGCGGCCGTGAAGTGGTCCGAGGACACCGACCGCGCGTTCACGCCCCACCGACCCGACGGGGTCATCGACCTCTCCGGTGTGGTCAAGGCACGCGGCATCCAGGCTGCGGCGGACGTCCTCGTGGCGCACGGCCACACCGACTGGTGCCTCAATGCCGGCGGTGACGTGCTGGTCGCGGGTGCCCAGGCGTCCGGCGAGCCCTGGGTCGTCGGCATCGTCGACCCCGACGAACGCACCGCGATGTGGAGCCAGTTCGCGACCGGTCCCGGTCGGCTCGCGGTCGCGACCTCCGGCGTCCAGGAGCGCGGCGAGCATGTGTGGCGCATGGCCGCCGACGACACGTTCAGCCAAGTCAGCGTGGCCGCGGCGGACATCGAGACCGCGGACGTTCTCGCGACCGCGATCCTCGCCGGCGGCGTGACGACGATGCAGCTCGTGCAGGAGAAGTACGACATCGACGTGCTCGCGTGCGCCCACGACGGCCGCGTCTGGGCGTCGCCGGTCTTCCTCGCCGACTGAGTCCCCTAGTGTCGCGTGGCCGAAATCCATTGACGCTTGGCGCGCCCATGGGCACGCACCTCGCGGTGTTGCCGAAGCTCGTCGTACGACCCGGTACGCCTACGCTCCGGCGCCTTGCGATGCACGAAGGGGGACCACGCCAACCGCAAACAGATTTCGGCCACGCGACACTAGATTCCTGAGCGTGTCGAAGGGTCGCGAGACCCAGCCCTGAGACCTCAGCCGAGAGCGGCAGCGACAGGGTGCACCGAGCCGCCCGCGCGAAGCCGGGCGGCCCAGCGGCTTATGAGGCGTCGCCACCAGCGACGTCCGACCCGAGGAAATGGCGGTAGTGCCCGCCTGGCGCAGTCGTGTGGACACGCCATTTCCTGGGCCGGCCGGACCAGAAGTCGCCCCCTTTCCCGAGCCGCTGTGTATCTCGAAGCCCCGCCCGCGCGCACAACCCTTGCGCCCCGAAATCGCGTCACAGGGGTTGTGCGGGCGCACGAAAGGTTGTGCGAGTGAGGTTGACGTCACCTGAATGGAGATCGGGACCCGCCCCCGACCTCGTACGCGGCTCACCGGATTCGCAAAGCAGACTCACAGACCTCACCGGCAGGGTCGAGGACAAGGCAGCCTCACGGTTGGAGACGAGGCCCTCCGCGGACCAGGCAGACGCTCCAGATTGCCGACCCCCACGGCCAGACGAGCAGCATGATCGGCTCAGCCGACCGACCGCAGGTAGCGGCCGAAGTGCGGGACGGTGAAGGCGACGCGGCCTCGCTCGCCGGAGTAGACGAGGCCTTTCTTCAACAGGGAGTCGCGGGCGGGGGAGAGGGACTGGGGGGTACGGCCGAGGACCCGGGCCACTTCTGCCGTCGCGACGGAGCCCAACGCGTCGGCGTTCGCATCTGCCATGGCGCGCAGGTAGTCACGTTCGCCCGGGGTCGCGCGGTCGTACCGGCTCCCGAAGAACCCGACCGCCAGCTCCGCCTCCGCGCTGGGCGCACCCACGACGACGTCCTCGCGGGTGATGGGCGAGCGGGGCGCGGTGTCCCAGACCGCCTTCCCGTACGCCTGCACGAAGTACGGGTAGCCGCCCGTCACCTCGTACATCTCACTCAACGCGTCCGGCTCCCACTCGACGCCCTCGTCGGTCGCCGGCGCCACGAGCGCCTGGTCGGCGGCCTCCTGGGCGAGCCGGTCGACCATCTGGTAGCGGAAGAGACGCTCGGAGTACGACTTCGAGGCCGAGAGCACTGCTGGCAGGTGCGGCAGTCCGGCGCCCACGACGACCAGGGGAAGGCCCTGCTGCCCGAGCTCGTGCACTGCGGCGCAGACGCCGGAGACGTCGACGGGCCCGAGGTCCTGCATCTCGTCGATGAAGAGCGCGACGCCCCGACCCATGTCGGCCGCGAGCCCGGCCACGTCGACGAGGAGCTCCACGAGGTCGATCTCGATATCGCCCGAGTCAGCGCGGCCCGTCACGGTCGGCGCGATGATGCCCGGCTGCCAGCGGTCGGCGGGCTTGGTGCCCCGCGGTGCGTCGCGCTCCACGAAAGCCTTCAGCGCGCCGAGAACCGCGTTCGCGTCGGGATGAGCCAGCTCGCGTACAGCCATGTGCAGCGCGGCACCCAGCGGTCGACGCACGCTCTGGTCGGGTCGGGCTTCGAACTTGCCGGTGCCCCAGCCCGCCCGTACAGCCGCAGAGCGCATCGCGTTCAGCAACACCGTCTTGCCGACCCCGCGCAGGCCGGTCAGCACGAGCGACCTCTCCGGCCGTCCCCTCGCGATGCGTTCGAGGACGACGTCGAACTGCCGCAGCTGGTAGTCGCGACCGGCCAGCTCAGGAGGTCGCTGGCCGGCTCCGGGGGCGTACGGGTTCTGGATGGGGTCCATGCCAGGACACTATCTGCCTCTCTAGCAAGAACCCAAGACTCGCCAAGATCAGGCAATCGTGTTGCCGCCGGACACACCGCAAGCAGATGCCCGAGGTCCACCGGACACCCGCCCAGTTGTCCGTCGGCTCGCCACGTCGAATCCGAGAGAGACCTGAAGACCTCGACAATGCCCGGGACGGAGAATCTGAGACTCTTCCCCAGCTGTCCACAGGCTGATCCGTTGCCGCAGCTGTCCACAGGGTTCATGGTCGCTGACCGATTCGTCAATCGCTGCCGACTGTCAGGGGCGTGAGAGCCAGCGACCTTCTCGCCGACAACGGCACTGTGATCCATCGCGCCTCCCTCGACAGGTTCGGGAAGCGAGCCCTCGAACGCGCCCATCGAAAGGGCGTGCTCACGCGTCTGTTGCCTGGCACCTACGCGCCGACTGAGGTCGCCGCTGAGCTGACCACCCGGGTGCTCGCGGTGGGTGTCTGGCAGCCAGACGCCGTGATCGTCGGACACG
>JAYUEA010000468.1:0-3385 GCA_043739465.1 Propionibacteriaceae bacterium | reverse complement strand
GGCTCGTCGACTGGTGGGTCGTCGAGAAGGAGAACGACGTAGAGCTCAGCGGGGTGCTGTGACGTGGAGCGCATCAACGTCATGCAGCCGTGGCTCGGCGAGGACGAGGTCGCGGCCGTCACCGAGGTGCTGCGCTCCGGCTGGGTGGCGCAAGGCCCTCGAGTGAAGGCGTTCGAGGACGCGTTCGCGGTCCGTCAGCAGAGCCCGTACGCCGTCGCCGTGTCGTCATGCACGACCGCGCTGCACCTCGCCCTGTACGTGGCCGGCATCGGGCCGGGCGACGAGGTCGTGGTGCCGTCGTTCTCGTTCATCGCGACCACGAACGCGGTCCGTTACGTCGGCGCCGACCCGGTGTTCGCCGATGTCGACGCGCTCACCGGAAACATCACCGCCGACACGATCGCCCCTCACCTCACCTCGCGTACGCGGGCCGTCATCGCCGTCGATCAGGGCGGCGTACCGGTCGACCTCGACCCGCTCCGAGCACTGTGCGACCCGCAAGCGATCCTCGTGCTGGAGGACGCCGCCTGTGGCGCCGGCTCCACCTACCGTGGCCGCCCCGTGGGCGCAGGTGCCGAGATGGCCGCCTGGTCGTTCCATCCCCGCAAGCTCCTCACCACCGGCGAGGGCGGCATGCTCACGTTCGCGCGAGAGGACTGGGCGGTGCGCGCCCGGCACCTGCGTGAGCACGCGATGAGCGTGTCCGCGGCCGACCGTCACGCCAGCACGCTGGCCCCGCCCGAGTCGTACGACGAGGTCGGTTTCAACTTCCGCATGACCGACCTGCAGGCCGCGGTCGGACTCGTACAGCTCGGCAAGCTGGACGCGATCATCGCCAAGCGCCGCCAGATCGCCGCGCGCTACCAGGAGGCGATCGCCGGCATCGTCGGCCTGCGTGCCGTGGCCGACCCGGAGTACGGCACCGGCAACTACCAGTCCTTCTGGGTCGAGGTCTGCCTCGACTACCCACTCGACCGCGACGGGCTGCTGGCAGCGCTCGCCGACGCCGACATCTCGGCCCGGCGGGGGATCATGGCCGCCCATCGGCAGGCGCCCTACCGGCACCTGCCCGCCGACCTGCCCGTGACCGAGCGGTTGACCGACGGCACCCTGATCCTCCCCGTCTTCCACCAGCTCGACGACGCCGACCAGGGCCGCGTCATCGACGTGCTGACGAGCGCCGCGTGAGCGCACCTCTCCTGCTGGTGGCCGCGAGTGGCCTCGCCCGCGAGGTCCTGTCCGTCTGCGAGGCGACGGGCCGAGAGGTCGTGGGCATCCTGGACGACTCCCCCGCGAAAGCCGGCGCTCAGCTCGGGAGCACAACCGTCCTCGGCCCGCTGGAGCGGGTGCGCGACCACCCGGACGCGCAGCTGCTGCTGTGCGCCGGGAAGGGGTCCGTACGGCGGGACCTGGCTTCACGGCTCGCGGCCCTCGGGGTCGGCGACGGGCGGTACGCGACGGTGGTGGATCCGTCCGTACGCGTCCCCAGCTCCTGCTCGGTGGGGGTTGGCACGATCCTGCTGGGCGGAGTTGTGCTGACGGCGGATGTCCGCGTCGGACGGCACGTCGTGTGCATGCCACACGTCACGCTCACCCACGACGACGACCTGGCCGACTATGTCACGCTCACCACCGGGGTCAGCCTGGGTGGCGGGGTCACGGTCGGCGAAGCCGCGTACATCGGCATGAACGCCTCGGTCCGGGAACAGCGCACCGTCGGCGCCGGGTGCGTCCTGGGGATGGGGGCGGTACTGATCGCAGACCAGCCGCCCGGAACCGTCTTCGCCGGCGTTCCGGCGCGGGCAATCGGCAAGGAGTAGGAAATGGGCGTCCCGTTCATCGACTTGTCTGCGCAGCAGGCGGAGATCGCCGCTGAGGTGGAGCCGGCCGTGCTGGACGTGCTGCGCCGGGCCGCCTTCATCGGCGGCCCGGCGGTGGCCGCCTTCGAGGCTGAGTACGCGGCGTTCCTGGGCGTGACCCACTGCATCGGTGTGGCGAACGGGACGGACGCGGTAGAGCTGGCACTGCGCGCGGTGGGCGTCCAGCCTGGCGGCGAGGTGATCATGCCGGCGAACACGTTCATCGCCACGGCGGAGGCCGCGTCCCGGATCGGCGCCATCCCGGTACCGGTGGACGTGGATCCCGAGTACCTGCTGATCGACCCCGACGCCGTAGCCGCCGCCATCACGCCCCGTACCCAAGCCATCGTCCCGGTGCACCTGTTCGGCCAGGTGGCTCCCGTGGAACGGCTCGAAGCCATCGCCGCGGCGCACGGGCTGCCGATCGTCGAGGACGCGGCGCAGTCCCAGGGGGCCGAGCGTCTGGGCCGGAAGGCGGGTGCGCTGGGGCGGGTCTCAGCCACCAGCTTCTACCCCGGCAAGAACCTGGGTGCTTCCGGCGACGGCGGCGCCGTGATGACCGACGACGCAGAAGCGGCCCGCTTCGTGCGGCTGATGGGCGGTCACGGGTCGGCCGTGAAGTACCAGCATGAGATCGTCGGCGTGAACTCGCGGCTCGATGCGATCCACGCGATCACACTCCGCGCGAAACTACGGCGACTGCCGCAGTGGAACGAGTGCCGGCGGCAGGCTGCGGCCCGCTACGTCGTGCTGCTGGCCGACCTGCCGGGCGTGCGTGTGCCCCAGACCATGCCGGGAAACTCCGACATCTGGCACCTGTACGTGATCAGGGTTGCGCGGGAACGCGACCGCGTCCTGGCCGATCTCACCGCCGCCGGGATCGGCGCCGGGCTGCACTATCCCGACCCGTGGCATCTCACGCCCGCGTACGCCCACCTCGGCTACAGGCCGGGCACCTGCCCCGTGGCGGAGAAGGCCGCGCACGAGATCTTGTCGCTGCCGATGTTCCCCCACCTGACCGAGTCTCAACAGGAGATGGTGGCTGCCGCACTCCGCACTGCGGTGGCCGATGGCTGACGGGGCGCCTCCCCTGGCCGGTCGCGCGTCCCGCGCCCTCGGCTGGAGCTTCGCGAACACCGTGGTTTCCCGCCTGGGAACCCTGGCGATCGGCATCGCCCTGGCCCGCGTGCTCGGCCCCAGCCAGTTCGGGGTGTTCGCCATCGCCATGGTCACCCTCCTGGCGATCCTCAGCTTCAACGAGCTCGGCGTCAGCCTGGCCATTGTCCGCTGGCCCAACGAGCCCCGCAGCATCGCCCCGACCGTCAACACGATCGCCGTGGGCATGAGCGCGGTCCTCACCGGCGCGATGGTGCTGTCAGCACCCTGGATCTCGACGGCACTCGGCGACGTCCGCGCGACGCCCGTTGTCCAGGTGCTGTCGATCTCCATCCTGATCAACGGCCTGGTCGCTACGCCCGCGGCCATGCTGCAGCGCGAGTTCATGTCCAAGCAGCGGATGATCGCCG
>JAYUEA010000467.1:0-10201 GCA_043739465.1 Propionibacteriaceae bacterium | reverse complement strand
ACGAGGAGGCCCGCATTCGCTGCATCGCGGCCGTCGAAGGGGCCCGCTCCACCGTCGTTGACGGGCGCCGGGACTGCCTGGTGGTCATGGGCGGCGACGGCATGATGCACCTCGGTCTCAACGCGGCCGCCCGCAGCGGCGTACCGCTCGGTCTCGTACCGGCTGGGACGGGCAACGACTTCTGCCGTGGCGTCGGGGTCCCGAGCTCGCCGATCGCGGCGGCCAAGGTCATCGCGGCCGGCGTCACCCAGGACATCGACCTGACGCGTGCGTCCGGAACGCTCACCGACGGGGCGTCGCAGAGGTACGTGGGATCGGTGGTCTCGACGGGCTACGACGCGCAGGTCAACCGGCGCACCAACGCGATGACGTTCACGATGGGCTCATTGGGCTACGCCTACAGCGCCCTGGCTGAGCTCGCGAAGTTCGAGCCGCTGCGTTACCGGGTCACCATCGACGGCGTCCCGCGGCAGCAGACGGCCATGCTCATCGCCGTCGCCAACGCCGGCATCTTCGGCGGCGGCATGCGGATCGCGCCGGACTACTCGATCACCGACGGCCTGCTGGACGTGACGATCATCCATCCGGTCAGCAGGTTGACGTTCCTGCGGCTGCTGCCGTCGATCTTCTCGGGGAAGTTCGTGAGGGACCCCGCGGTCGAGAGGCTGCGGGCCACGCACGTGACCATCGACGGCGACGACCTGTACGGGATGGCCGACGGCGAGGCGCTCGGACCCGCACCGCTCCTGCTCGAGTCGATCGCCAACGCGCTGACCGTGTACGTGCCGCGCTCGGTCGCGACCAGGACCTGAACAACCAAGAGCCGCGACCGTTCCTCGTGCCGTAGCCTGACGGGCGATGCCTCCCTCAACCCAGCTCGACGCGTTCGCCGCGCGGTACCCGTTCGCCCTGGACGACTACCAGCGCGAGTCCTGCACGGCCGTCGAGGCCGGGTCGGGCGTCCTGGTGGCCGCCCCTACGGGTGCGGGAAAGACCGTCGTCGGCGAGTTCGCCGTCCACCTGGCGCTGGTCCGCGGACGCAAGTGCTTCTACACCACACCGATCAAGGCGCTGTCGAACCAGAAGTTCCGAGACCTCGTCACGGCCTACGGAGCAGACCAGATCGGCCTGCTCACCGGCGACGCCAGCATCAACTCCGAGGCTCCCGTCGTCGTCATGACGACCGAGGTCCTGCGCAACATGATCTACGCCGGCTCGGGGACGCTCGAGAACCTCGGGTTCGTGGTCATGGACGAGGTGCACTACCTCGCCGACCGGTTCCGTGGTCCTGTGTGGGAAGAGGTCATCCTGGGCCTGGCCGACTCGGTACAGGTCGTCGCCCTGTCCGCCACCGTGAGCAACGCCGAGGAGTTCGGCGACTGGCTCCGGGAGGTACGCGGCGCTGTCGACGTCGTCGTGAGCGAGCACCGACCCGTACCGCTGTTCCAGCACGTACTCGCCGGCACGCGCCTGGTCGACCTGTTCGCCCACGAGGCGCCGACGGCGAAGGCGCTCCCCGGTGGCCGAACCGACGTCAACCCCGAGCTGGTGAAGCTGGCCCAGCAGGAGTCACGGCTCCGGGACGACTCACGACGGCCGAGGGGCCGCTCCGGGCGCGGCCAGGCCACGACCAAGTACGGGTCAGGGGCGTACGGGGGAGCCGCGCATTCGACGTGGACCGACAGGGGACCGTCGCTGGTGCCGCGCCGCTCCCAGATGGTCACGGCCCTCGACAACGACGGGCTGCTTCCGGCGATCGTGTTCGTGTTCAGCCGGATGGGCTGTGACGGGGCGGTCGGGCAGCTGATGGCCGACGGGATCCGACTCACCAACGCCGACGCGAGACGACAGCTGTACGAGATCGCCAGCGAGCACACCTCCGGCTTCTCCGACGCCGACCTGCAGGCGCTGCGGTACGACCGCTGGCTGACAGCGTTCCAGCGAGGCGTGGCGGCCCACCACGCCGGACTCCTGCCGTCGCTGAAGGAGGCCGTCGAGGTCGCGTTCGCCCGAGGTCTGCTCAAGGTCGTGTTCGCCACGGAGACGCTGGCGCTGGGCATCAACATGCCGGCGCGCACCGTGGTCGTCGAGAAGCTCGTCAAGTACAACGGGGAGTCTCACGCCGACATCACGCCGGGGGAGTACACGCAGCTCACGGGCCGTGCCGGGCGCCGGGGCATCGACGTCGAGGGGCATGCCGTCGTGTGCTGGCAGCCGGGTCTCGACCCGCGCGCGGTCGCCGGGTTGGCCTCGCGACGTACGTATCCGCTGCGCTCCGCGTTCAAGCCCACGTACAACATGGCGGTGAACCTTGTCGGCACGGTCGGGCGTGACCGCGCCAGGGCCGTGCTCGAGCAGAGCTTCGCCCAGTTCCAGTCTGATCGTGGCGTCGTCGCGGCGTCCCGGTCGATCCGGCGCACCGAGGCGGAGGTCGCGCGGCTTCTGGAGCAGGCGCACTGCGAGCTCGGCGACGTGGGCGAGTACGCGCGGCTGCGCGAAACCGTACGGTCGCTCGAGGCGGAGTCGGCGCGTTCTCGCAGGGCTGACGGCCATGCCGAGGCGCTCACGGTGCTGCAGGCGCTGCGGCCCGGCGACATCATCTCCGTGCCGGTGGGGCGGCATCGCGGCTGGGCCGCCGTCGTCGAGCCTCGACCCAACGCCGCCGAGGGGCCCGCGCCCCTGGTGATGACGGAGAACCGTCAGCTCAAGACGTTGTCGATCGCAGACTTCCCCACACCGCCGATCGTGGTGGGACGTGTCCGCGTCCCCAAGCACTTCGATGCGCACAGCGCTGCGTCACGACGCAACCTGGCGTCTGCGTTCCTCACACGGCTGAACGAGGTCGACCTTCCCGACCCGCGCCGCAAGCCGCGTGCGGACGACGAGCTCATGGCCGAGATCGAGTCTGTACGACTTGCCGTACGGGCACATCCCTGTCACCGCTGTCCTGACCGGGAGGACCACGCGCGCCTGACGGAGCAGGCGATGCGCCTCGAGCGCGAGACGACCCTTGCCCGTGAGCGCGCCCACGAGCGGTCGAACACGATCGCGACGGCGTTCGACCGCGTCTGCGGCGTGCTGCAGGCCCTCGGCTACCTTGACGACGAGGGCCTCGCCGTGTCGGACTCGGGACGCGTCCTGGCCCGCATCTACGGCGAGCTCGACCTCGTGACCGCACAGTGCGTGGTGGACGGCGTCTTCGACGGCCTGTCGGCGCCACAGCTCGCGGCCGTGCTCTCAGGCCTCGTCTACCAGGCCCGTCCGACAGACGGCCGTCGCCCGGTGCGGATGCCGGACCGGCACAGCGAAGCCGCCCAGGTGCGGCTGCGCAAGGTGTGGCGTGACGTCGGGGTCGTGGAGCGCGACTACCGCGTCGACCGTGGACCGGAGCCCGACATCGGCTTCGCGGAGGCGGCGCATGCCTGGGCCGGCGGGGCCGACCTCGCCGAGGTCCTGACCATCTCAGGGCTCCCCGCAGGCGACGTCGTCCGGTGGGTCCGTCAGGTGATCGACATCGCGGGGCAGGTGGCAGATGCGGCTGGTTCGGCTCCGCTGCGGGCCACGTGCCGTGAGGTCGTCGCCAGCATGCGCCGCGGTGTGGTCGACTTCTCCGACGAGTGACCGAGGCCCTGGTCCTGGCCTCATGTTCCCGCACTGGCCGAATACGCGGCACAACATCCTCAACGCCACCTACACGTCGATCCTTGCCGGTGTCGCCCAGGCGTCCAACGGCACGTACTACTGGGTCGAGAACTTCACCGGCTAGAAACGGATCTCAGTACGCCTTCGACACCGTTGACATATTGAAATCAGGCACGCGCAATGCGGGCATGGTCGTGAACGTGAACCAGTCGTTCCATTCACGGCACAGGGTCTGAGTCGACTCGGAAGCCTGCGTCACTCGGTGGAGAAGGTCGACCGGTGATTCGTTGAACCTGAAGTTGTTCACCATGCCCACGATCTCGCCATCCTCGATGAGGTAGACGCCGTCGCGGGTGAGGCCCGTGACGAGCAGCGACTCGACGTCTACCTCCCGGATGTACCACAGGCAGGTCAGCAGCAGTCCGCGCTTCGTCGAGCGGATCATCTCGTCGAGGGTCACCGACGACCCCGCGTCCAGCGAGAGGTTGTCGCTCGGGAAGGCGAACTGAGCCCCGGATGACGCAGCCGCTGCTCGGGTGTACGCGAGCCGGGTCAACGCACCGTCCTGGATCCAGTCGACGTCAGCCGCATCGGCCCCGTTGTCGTACACGGACGTCAGCCCTGGAGTCGACCCCTCGACGATCGCGAATGCTGGAGCAGGCAGAGTACCCGGCCCGCTGTGGAGGTGCAGGGGGAGCGTCGAGAGCACCTCCCCGAGGCGGGTGGTGCCCGGAGTGGGCCCTGCGAACACGGTCCGACCCTGCTCGGCGTCGCGACCGCTCGCCGTCCAGTACGTGAGGATCATCAGGTCGGCGACCGCACACGGAGGCAGGATCGTCTCGTACCGCCCGGCCGGCAGCTCGAGACGGTTCTCGCACCAGCTCAGCCGCCGCGTGACCTCCGCGGCCAGCGCATCGGCGTCGACGTCGGCGAAGTCTGTCGTCGCCTGCCCGACCCAGGCGGAGCCGATCCGGTCGGCGTGCTTCGCGTTCAGCTCAACCTTGCCGCAGGCCTCGACCGCCCGTCGGCGAGCGCCCGCGCTGGTGGCGAGCCACACCGTCGAGACCTGGTGCTCCGCATACCCGAACATCTCGGTCCCTGCGTCGCGTGACGCGGCGAGGGCGCGACCCAGTCCCTGGGCGAACGTCGCGAAGACGTCGATCGAGGTGGCGGCTGGCTCGTCGGTATAGTCCGCGTCGATGACGGGGTCCGGCAGGGGAGCGCTGTCATCGCTCGCAGGAGCCTCCGCGGCCGACGCGCAGGCCTGGCCGACCAGGCTCACCAGGTCGTCCGGCGTCGTCACAGGCCCGGAGAGGACGCCTGCATGACCGATCCCGTCGACGCGACGGATCGCGATCACGGTGGCTGACCGTTGGTGCATCTGACCGTTGGTCGTGAGTGCGTTGATCGCCCAGCGCAGGTTGGCCTCGGTGGACTCGCGAACGATGACGACGCACTCCTCGGTCGTCGCGGCACCAAGGCCCGCCTCGATCCAGTCGGTGATCATGCCCGACCCCCTTCGTTCTCGGTGTTGAGCACGTTGACGCCGCGGAACAGCGCGGCGGGCGCACCGTGGGAGACCGGCGCGGACTGCCCGGGCTGTCCCTTGCCGCAGTTCAGGGCGCCCATGAGCTGGTACGTGCTGGGGCCGCCCACGGCCTCCATCGACCCCCAGAAGTCGGTGGTCGTCGCCTGGTAGGCCACGTCGGCGACCTGACCCGCGATCTGGCCGTCCCGGATGGCGTAGAAGCGCTGCCCGGTGAACTGGAAGTTGTAGCGCTGCATGTCGATCGACCAGGACTTGTCGCCCACCACGTACAGGCCGCGCTCCACGCGGCTGACCAGATCGGCGACATCGGTGTCGGACGCCGTCGGCTGCAGCGACACGTTCGGCATGCGTTGCAGAGGGATGTGGCCGGAGGAGTCGGCGAACGCGCACCCGTTCGACCGGGCGATGCCCTGGTCTTTAGCCATCTGCCGATTGAGCTGGTAGCCGACGTGGATGCCGTCGCGCACGATGTCGAAGGTCTGTGCCGCGACGCCTTCGTCGTCCCAGCCGCAGCTCGCCAGCCCGTGCTCCGCGACCCGGTCGCCCGTGACGTTCATCACGTCGCTGCCGTACTTCAGGGTACCGAGGGTTTCGACCTTCGCGAACGAGGTGCCCGCGTAGGCGGCCTCGTACCCGAGCGCGCGGTCGAGCTCCGTGGCGTGGGCGACGGACTCGTGGATCGTCAGCCAGAGGTTCGTCGGCTCGATGACCAGGTCGTACAGGCCCGCCTCGACCGACGGTGCGGCGACCTGCTCGGCCAGCCAGTTCGGCAGCTGCGCGACCTCGGCGTCGATGTCCCAGCCGGCGTTGTGAGAGACAGCCTCCCAGCCGCGCGCCATCGGCGGGTTGACCGTGCGCATCGAGTGGTAGCCGTCGGTGGTGTTCATCACCTCGATCTGAGGGAAGACCCGCACCCGGCGCTGCAGCGTGCGGCTGCCGGCCAGGTCGGCGTACAGCTTGTGCTCGTCGACGAGCTCGAGGCTGGCCGTGACGTGATCGACGCCGATCCCGGTCGCCGCGCGGGAGAGGGCGACCAGGCGCTCGATGCGCTCGGTGTCGCTGACCTCGAACGGGTCGATGACGTAGGGCGACACCCACTCGCCGACATGTACGGACTCGTCCGCGAGCTCGACGGGTCGCGCCGACAGCCCGCGGCTGATCCTCGCAGCGGCCACCGCCTGGTCGGCCAACGCAGCCGCGCCGTCGGTCGTGAGGGTGATGCCGGCCGCGAACCCCCAGGCTCCCTCGTGGATGACGCGGACGCCGATGCCGAGGTCCGTGGTGTCGCTGCTGCTCTCCAGCGCGCCGTCACGCAGCAGGCGCATCCCGTTGCGGACGCGCTCGACCCGTACGTCGGCGTGGCTGGCCCCGAGCTGACGGGCTCGGCTGAGTGCTGCGTCCGTGAGCGCATCCAACGGCAGGGAGGTGAATCGGGCGTCGAGTCCGGCTGGCATGCCGTCAATCTAGTGGCCCAGTCGTAGCCGTGGCCCACCTGGAGCGCAGCCCGACGCGGCTACCGGACCCACTCGTGTCGCGTGGCGGAAATCTGTTCACGGTGGGCGTGGTCCCCCTTCGTGCATCGCAAGGCGCTGGAGCGTAGGCGTACCGGGTCGTACGACGAGCTTCGGCAACGCTGCGAGGTGCGTGCCCGGGGCGCGCCGAGCGTCAATGGGTTTCGGCCACGCGACACTAGGCTGGCTGCCGTGCCAGTAGCCATCAGGGTGATCCCGTGCCTCGACGTCCACGACGGCAGGGTGGTCAAGGGCGTCAACTTCGTCGATCTGCGCGACGCCGGCGACCCGGTCGAGCTCGCCCGTCAGTACGGGATCGAGGGGGCCGACGAGCTCACCTTCCTCGACATCTCGGCCTCGCACGAGGGCCGCGCGACGACACGGGACATGGTGCGCCGGACGGCGGAGACCGTGTTCATCCCGCTCACCGTCGGCGGTGGCATCGGTTCTGTCGACGATGTCGACCTGCTGCTGCGCCACGGTGCGGACAAGGTCGGCATCAACACCGGCGCCATCCGCCGCCCGGGCGTCATCGACGAGGTCGCCAACCGGTTCGGCAACCAGGTGCTTGTGCTGTCGGTCGATGCGCGGCGTGAGCCCGGGCAGCCGTCGGGCTTCGGCGTGACGACGCACGGCGGTCGCGAGTCGGCCGGTCTGGACGCGTTGGCGTGGGTCACGGAAGCAGTCGAACGTGGAGTGGGGGAGATCCTGTTGAACTCGATGGACGCCGACGGTACGACGGCCGGCTTCGACCTGGAGATGATTCGGGCCGTACGGGAGGTGGCGGACGTGCCGCTGATCGCCTCTGGGGGTGCGGGCACCGTCCAGCACTTCGTCGATGCGGTCGCCGCCGGCGCCGACGCCGTGCTCGCTGCGTCGGTCTTCCACTACGGCACCCTGTCGATCGCCGAGGTCAAGCGGGGGCTCGCCGACGCCGGATACCCGGTGCGCACGGTCGTGGGGGCGGACCGATGAGGGTCTGGCTGCCGTACGAGTCCGTCGCCGAGGCCGAGGCCCGCGTCGGGCACCACGAGGGGATAGCGGTCACGCTCCTGGGCGGCCCCGACGGCCTCACGGAGACGGCGCAGGACGTCGCGTACATCGCGCTCCCGAACTTCACGGCGATGCGTGTCTGGCAGGAGCTGCAGCGCGTCGACCTGCCCGCGCTCCAAGTGGTCCAGCTCGGCTCGGCCGGGTACGAAGGCATGCCGGCGCTCGTCGGGGACGCTGTCTCGATCGCCAACGCGGCCGGAGTCCACGACGCGGGGACGGCCGAGCTGGCCGTCGCGCTCGCGCTGGCCAACCTGCGTGGCCTCGACACGTACGCACGCCTCCAGCAGACCCACACCTGGACTCCCGGGTTCGGTCGCTCGCTGGCGGATCGGCACGTGCTGATCTACGGGTACGGGCGCATCGGGGCAGCGGTCGAGCGTCGCGTGGCCGGCTTCGAGGTGGCCTCTGTCGTACGGGTCGCACGCTCGGCACGTACGGACCCCGAGGTCCACGCGGCCGCTGATCTCCACGCACTGCTGCCCGGAGCGGACGTGGTCTTCATCACGGCACCTGCCACGCCCGACACGGCCGGCACGTTCGACGCTGCCGCCCTGGCACTGCTTCCCGACGGCGCCCTCGTCGTCAACGTGGGCCGCGGCACGATCATGGACACGGACGCCATCATCGCCGAGGCCGGGCGCCTTCGGTTCGCCCTCGACGTCGTCGACCCCGAACCGCTCCCTGCCGAGAGCCCGCTGTGGGACGCGCCCGGTGTCACCATCGCGCCGCACGTCGGTGGCGCCAACGACTCGGCGCCGGTGCGCTACGACCGGCTGATCCGCGCCCAGCTGGCCCACCTGGCCGCGGGTGAGCCGTACGAGAACATCGTCTGGGGGCCGCTGGCATGACCGACTGCCTGTTCTGCGCCATCGTCGCGGGCGAGATCCCGTCACGTCAGGTCTACGCCGACGACACCGCTGTCGCGTTCCTCGACATCGGACCGTGGCAGCGCGGGCACACCCTCGTCGTCCCGCGACGCCACGTGGTCAGCCTGGTGGACGACCCCAGCGCCTGGGGCGACATCCAGGCGGCCGTCGAGAACGTCGTGCCGAGGCTCGTCAGCACCCTCGGCGCCGCCGGGCTCAATGTCGTCAGCAGCGCCGGTGAGGCAGCCGGCCAGGAGGTGTTCCACTTCCACGTACACCTCGTGCCGCGGTACGAGGACGCCCCCGGACTGTCCAACCTCACCCGCGGGGACTCGAGCGACCTCGACGACGTCCACCGGCAGATCACCGCATGAATGCCCTCGTGCAACGCGTCCGCGCCGGCCTACCGCGTCACGCTGCCGAATGGCTCCCGCCCCTGGTCGTCTCGCTGGTGCTGCTGCCCGTCATCATCTCCAAGGGCCACTTCTGGCCGTACGACCCGAACACGATCGACCTACGCGTCTACCACCTCGCCGTGCAGGACATGGTCAACGGGCGCGACATCTACCTGACCAGCACCCCTGGCGACAACCTGAAGTTCATCTACCCGCCGATCGCGGCCATCCTCATGACACCCCTGCTCCTCGGGCCGTACGTGATGTGGCAGGTCATCTGGACGATCCTCGGCACGGCCGCGCTGATCAGCGTCCTGCGGCGGGTACGGGTTCCGCGCGGCATCGTTCTCGGGATCCTCGCGGCGGCCCTCGTGCTGGCGATGGAGCCGATCCGGACGACGGTCGGGTACGGCCAGGTCAACACGATGCTCATGGCGCTCGTCGTCATCGACCTGCTCCCCGACGACCCGGAGCGGCCCCGCAGGATCCCTCGGGGAGCCCTCATCGGCCTCGCGGCGGCGATCAAGCTCACGCCGCTGCTGTTCGTGGTGTTCGCCCTCCTCATCTGGAAGCGGCGGCTCGCCCTCGTGGCGGCCGTCTCGTTCGGCTTCTTCACCCTGATCGGTGCACTCCTGCAGCCCAGCCAGTCCGTCGAGTTCTGGACGGGTCTCGGCAAGGGCGAGGTCAACACCGCCGGCCCGATCTATGTCGGCAACCAGAGCATCACCGGAGCACTCACGAGGTGGTTCGCCGAGGACAGGCCGACGATCATCGCCGCGCTCCTGACGGGCTTCGTCGTCGCCGGCCTCGCCACGCTCGTAGCCGCGTGGTGGTGGCGTCGCGGTGAGACGGTCTTCGCTGTTGGCCTCGTCGGCCTCGCCACGTGCCTCGCGTCGCCGCTCTCGTGGACCCACCACCACGTGTGGGCGGCGATCCTGCTGGTGGCCGTCACCCTCAGGTCGACCATGCCGTCGTGGTCGGTCTGGTTGGGCCGAACCTGGATGATCTGGATCTCCCTCTCACTCCCGTTGGCGGTGCTCCCGTACGGTTCGCACAAGGAAGTGAACTACACGGCCATCCAGAAGCTGATCAGCAACCTCGGGCCGACCCTCGGCAGCGTGCTGGTCGTCGGACTGGTCGTCCACGCGAGCGTCACGATCCTCGCCGAACGCAGACGTCCGGTCC
>JAYUEA010000466.1:0-3401 GCA_043739465.1 Propionibacteriaceae bacterium | reverse complement strand
GACCTGCGTCGGGTTCTCGTCGCCGCTGCCCTTGTCGGCGACCGGGTCGAAGTCACGAGCAGCCGCGATCGCGTACGGCCGTGCCTGCTGGGCGCCGCTCTTCGAGGAGGTGGCGGTACGGGACGTCGTCGGGCTGCCGCCGCTCGTCTGGGTGTTCCGCGTGAACACCGAGATCAGGCCCACGATCAGGGCGATCACGACGATACCCACGAGCACCACCGTGACGAGCAGCAGTCGGTGGGGGCTCTGGTTGGCCTTCGTGCTCTCGGGGAGGATGAGCGGTGTCGAGTTCTCGTGCACCGGCATCGCGACGATCGCCGTGGGCTCGATGTCGGAGGTGTGGACGGGCGACTCGCGGAGCATCGGGTAGCGCACACGGTTCGACAGGTCGGTGCTCGCGTCCGCCGAGCCGAGGACCGTCGTCAGCGTTGAGGCCAGCTGCGACGCCGAGGCGATGCGACCGCTCAGCACGTCGCTGGTCAGGCGGTCGAGGGTCGGCGAGACGCCTGCCCGTACGTTCGCCGGCGACAGCGTCGTTCCCGCAAGGTCGGTGGGCGCTGCCGCAAGCCCGAAGCCGGGGCCGCCGGGCCAACGGGAGGCCAGCGTCGCGTACAGGAGCTTGCCCAGCGCCTCGACGTCACGGGTCTCGGTGAACGGTCCGGCCTCGACCCGCGTGCGGGGGTGCAGCGCGGCGTCGATGAGGAAGCCGTTGATCTTCACGTTGCCGGCCGTCGAGACGACGACGGCGTCCGGTGTCAGTCTGCCGTGGTGGAGACCGGACGCCTGCGTGGTCGAGAGGGCGTCGGCCAGCTCCCGTACCAGCCACGCGGACTCCAGCGCCGTCAGCGGACCCGAGCTGAGCAGCTGCTCGAGCTCCATGCCTTCGGCCCACTCGCAGACGATGTACGAGACCTCGGCGTCGGGCACGGCGTCCAGCACGCGCAGGAACCGGGAGTCGGTCGCACGGGCGGCCTGTCGCGCAGTGTCGATGATGGCCGCCGTGCGCGGGTTGTCGGGGGACAGCAGGTGAACGAGCACCGACCGAGACAGCACCTGGTCGACGGCACGCCAGGTGACGGTCGAGCCGCGGACACTGAGCTGCTCCTCGAGCCGGTAGCGGCCGCCGAGGATGTCGCCCATCGTCAGGCCGACCGGGGCGCCCTCGTCGACGTCGTCGAAGGTGTCCAGCGGGTCGCCGGCGGGGATGGTCGGGATGCGAGCCGGGGCGGGGACCGGCGACACGACCGAGGGTGCTCCTTGAGCCTGTCGAAAGGCCGAGGAGGTGGACGCCGCGGCGACCGCGGGGACCACGGCGGTCGCCTCGTCGGGGTTCACGGGTGACCCTTCGACAGGCTCCGGGACCGACCCTTCGGCAGGCTCATGGGCCGGGACCTTGGGCGTGTCGGGTCCCGTCGGCGCCAGTGCCGGACCCTTGCCGCGGCGCAGGCGCCGCATCAGGATGCCGAGGACCTCCTCGACCTCCTCGATGTGCATGCGACGGGCGAGGACGATGTACGAGATCGCCGCGATGACAAGGCCGATCGCGACGCCGAGGACGTTGAGGATCGCGCTCGTGCCGATGCGTTTCTGACCGAGGACGACGAGCAGGCCGAGCACGGCCCCAGGCGCGGCGGCGATGACGATCCGGACGACGTGGTTGAGCAACCCCGCCCAGTCGATGTCAGGCACGTGGACACGGAAGTGACGTGCGGACACGACGACGCCGCCCAGGTACGCGAGCGTGAACGCACCGGCCAGCGCGGGCGCCACCCAGTTCGGGTTCGGCGCCAGGAACGTGGCCCCGACGATCGCCAGGACGGCGTTCAGGGTGGCGATCACGAGCTGGATCATGAACGTCGACCGGGTGTCCTCGAACGCGTAGTAGCCGCGGAGGATCAGGTACTGGACCGAGAACGGCACGAGCCCGATCGCGAAGAACACGAGCGTCCAGCCGACGCGAGCGCCGCCCTTGCGGAAGGCCATCTCCCCGATGGGCACGCCGAGGGTCAGGAAGATCAGGGCGACAGGTACGAGCGCCGCGACCGCCAGCCGGATGGCCTTGGTGAACTCGCGCGCGACCCCGGGCAGCTCGCCGCTGGCGACCATGCGCGACAGTGAGGGCAGCATCGCGGTCGCGAGTCCGACCGTGATCAGCGAGTGGGGCAGGACCCACAACAGGTTGGCGTAGTTGTACGTGGTCACGCCGGCGCCGGAGCCGCCGGCCGTGGCCGAGGTCGCGAGGTTGGTCACGACGACGAGCGCGAGCTGGTTGACGGCCACGAAGCCGAGCGTCCACTTCGCGAGGTGGAACGTGTGCCCGAGGCCCGTGTGGCGCAGGTCGAAGCGGGGCTTGTACGAGAAGCCGACCTTGCGCATGAACGGGACCAGGACAGCCGCCTGTAGAGCGATGCCGAGCACCGAGCCGAGGCCCAGCAGCAGGGTCTGCCCGAAAGTGAAGGGCTGGCTGGTGTCGGTGTGCAGACCCCACACGCCGGCGTACGTGATCAGGAGAGCAACCTGTACGACGTTGTTCGCGATCGGCGCCCACATCATCGGCCCGAATGCGTCGCGCGCATTGAGCACCTGAGCGCCCAGGAAGAACGCGCCGAAGAAGAACACCTGCGGCAGGCAGAGCGCGGTGAGCAGGACCATCGACTGGTACTGGGCCGCGACGTCCGGCGTGTGCCAATTGGCGCCGGAGTAGATCCAGGTGACGAGAGGTGCGGCGACGACGAGGATGACCGTCGCGAGCGCTACGACAAGCATGAACGCGGTCATGATCCGGTTCGTGTAGGCCTTGCCGCCGTCCTTGTCGTTCTTGGTGGCGCGCACGATCTGAGGCACCAGCACCGTGTTCAAGGCGCCGCCGGCGAACAGGATGTACAGGCTGCTGGGCACCGTCGTGGCCAGCGAGAGGATGTCGGCCTGGCGCGTGTCCGTACCCAGCAGGAAGCCGGCCAGCACCACGCGGACCAGGCCCAGCAGACGGGATGCGATCGTACCGGCGGCCATGATCGCGGTGGCAGAGAGCAAGCGTCCGGTGCCGCCACCGGCAGCCGAGGGCTGCTGCGGCAGGTCGTCGTTGACGGCGGCGACGGTCGAGGTGGTGGCGTCGGTCTCCTCCATGCCGGTCTCGTCGAGGGACGACGGGACCGGATGGTCGTACGGGTCGTGGCGGCGCTGCGTGTGCGCCGGCGCCGGGATGGCGCTCTCGGGGACGGGTTGCGCCTGTGAGGCTGCGGTATCGGGGACGGGCTGCGCCTGTGAGGCTGCGGTATCGGGGACGGGCTGCCGGTCAGGGTGGAAGGCGGGTACGGCAGTGCCGAACCCGGGCGCGGCCGTGGGGTCACCGACGGGATCCTCAGGGCGGGTCTTGCGCTGCCACCAGCCGGAGGGCTGCT
>JAYUEA010000465.1:0-3408 GCA_043739465.1 Propionibacteriaceae bacterium | reverse complement strand
CGTACCCCGAGAACGACGCCACGGCCGCGACGGCCCGGTTGAGCTCACGTGTGTACGGGAGGGACTCCTGGGCAGCCTGCTGCGCCTTGACGATCCGCGACGCGGCGATGAGCTCCATCGCGCGGGTGATCTTCTTGGTCGTCTGGACAGAGCGGCGCCTCTGTCTCAGCTCACGAAGGCTGGTGGGCATGCGTCACTGCGCCTTCCGGCCGCGGGCGATGATCTCCTCCTGGTGGATGTCCTCCGCTGCGACGGGCACCTGGGGCGCATCGTCGCGCAGGAGCTTGCCCTGCGAGGTCCGGAACTGACCCTTGAACGACTCGATCACCGTCTTGGCCGCGGCCTGGGTGTCGTCGTCGAACGTGAGCGTCTCCGAGATCGTCTGCAGGACCGGCGAGCTGCTCCGCATGTGCTCGAGCATCTCGTTCTCGAACCGGAGCACGTCGGCCACCGGCACGTCGTCGAGCAGACCGTTGAGGCCGGCCCAGACGCTGATGACCTGGTCCTCGACCGGGTACGGCGAGTACTGCGGCTGGCGCAGCAGCTCCATCAGGCGTGCGCCGCGCTCGAGCTGACGACGGGAGGTCGCGTCGAGGTCGGAGGCGAACATCGCGAACGCCTGCATGTCGCGGTACTGGGCCAGACCGATCTTCAGCGTGCCGGCGACGCTCTTCATCGCCTTGATCTGTGCCGAGCCGCCAACGCGGGAGACCGAGACGCCGACGTCGATGGCCGGACGCTGGTTCGCGTTGAACAGGTCGGACTGCAGGAAGATCTGGCCGTCGGTGATCGAGATCACGTTCGTCGGGATGTACGCCGAGACGTCGTTCGCCTTGGTCTCGATGATCGGCAGACCGGTCATCGAGCCGCCGCCCAGCTCGTCGGACAGTTTGGCGCAGCGCTCGAGGAGCCTCGAGTGAAGGTAGAAGACGTCACCGGGGTACGCCTCGCGGCCCGGCGGGCGGCGCAACAGCAGCGACATGGCGCGGTACGCCTCGGCCTGCTTGGTGAGGTCGTCGAACACGATCAGGACGTGCTTGCCCTGGTACATCCAGTGCTGACCGATGGCCGAGCCGGTGTAGGGAGCGAGGTACTTGAAGCCCGCGGGATCGGACGCCGGGGAATGCACGATCGTCGTGTACGCGAGGGCGCCGGCACGCTCGAGCGTGCCGCGAACCTCGGCGATCGTGGAGCCCTTCTGGCCGATCGCGACGTAGATGCAGCGCACCTGCTTCGTCGGGTCGCCCGACTCCCAGTTGCGGCGCTGGTTGATGATCGTGTCGAGGGCGATCGCGGTCTTGCCGGTCTTCCGGTCGCCGATGATCAGCTCACGCTGGCCGCGGCCGATCGGGATCATCGCGTCGATCGCCTTGATGCCGGTCTGCAGAGGCTCGTTGACGCTCTGTCGGTCCATGACGCCCGCGGCCTGGAGCTCCAGGTTGCGGCGCCCGGTGAGCGGCGTGACCTCGCCGAGGCCGTCGATCGGAGCACCCGTGGCGTCGACGACGCGGCCGAGGTAGCCGTCACCGACGGGTACGGACAGGATCTCGCCCGTACGCCGGACGATCGAGCCTTCTTCGATGCCCTCGGAGTTGCCCAGCACGACGACGCCGATCTCGCGGACGTCGAGGCTCAGCGCGATGCCGCGGACGCCGTTGCTGAACTCCAGCAGCTCGTTCGCCATCGCGGACGGAAGTCCTTCGACTCGCGCGATGCCGTCACCGGAGGTCACGACCTTGCCCACCTCCTCGTGCGAGGAGGACGCCGGGTTGAAGTCCGCGACGAACTGGTCCAGCGCCGCCCGGATCTCGTCCGGGTTGATCGTCAGTTCCGCCATGAGTGTGGCTGCCTTCCTTCGTTACGCGAGCTGGCGACGGGCCGCCGCAAGGCGTCCGGCCACTGATCCGTCGATGACTTCGTCGCCGATCTCGACACGAACCCCTCCCACGAGGTTCGGGTCGACGACGACCATGAGAGTGACTGGGCGGTTCACCTGCGCGGTGAGCGCCGCCTGGAGCCGAGCTTCCTGCTCGGCGGAGAGAGCGGTGGCGACGTGCACCGTCGCGAGCGCATGACGCCGCAGCGCCGCGGACAGGACCAGGTAGCTGGCCAACGTCAGGTCGAACGTGCGGTTCCGGGCGGCGACGGCCCGGCGAGCAAGCGCGATCGTCTCCGGCGGGACCTTGCCCTCGAGCAGCGCCGTCACCAGCGACTGACGCGCCTCCAGGGGCGAGTTGCGGTCGGCCAACGTGGCGCGCAGCGCGTGGTCGGCGTCGACGATCCGCCCGAAGCGGAACAACGTCTCGTCGACCTCGTCGACCCGCCCGGCTTGCTGGGCGACGAGCAGCAGCGCCCGGACACCCTGACGGTCGACTGCGCCGACGAAGGCGTTGCTTGCCCTCCAGTTCTGGCCGAGGGCCTCGTCGAGCACGGTGATCGCGGCCTCGCTGACCCTGCTCGAGAAGAGCTGTTCGGCGACCGCGCGGCGATCCGCCACAGGCAGTGCCGGCTCCGTCAGCGCACGGCGCAGCTGTGCCGAACCCTCGAGGACGTCCGCGATGGCGAAGAGCTCGTCGCTCAGGGTGGCGGGCACGGGGCCGAGGCCCGTCAGGGCGTGGTCGACCGCTCCCTGTCGCGCTTCCGCATTCGCGCTCATCGCCATGAGAACCACCTAGGCCTGCTGTGGTGCGGTGTCGAGGTCGGCGATGAACCGGTCGATGGTGCGCTGTGTCCGGGCGTCGTCGGTGAGTGCCTCGCCGACGATCTTCTCCGCGAGGGTCGTGGCGAGACCGCCGACGTCCTTGCGAAGGTCCTCGCGTGCAGCAGCCCGCTCGGCATCGACCTGGGCGTGGCCGGCCTGCACGATGCGTGCCGACTCAGCGGCAGCGTTCGCGCGCATCTCGGCCTGGACCTGCGCGGCCGAGTTCTTGGCGTCCTCGCGGATCTTCGACGCCTCGTCCTTGGCCCCGGTGAGCTGGGAGCGGTACTGCCCGAGCGCTGCCTGAGCCTCGGCCTGTGCCTTGTCGGCGCGCTCGATGCCGCCGCGGATGGCGTCAGCACGAGCCGCGTAGGTCGCCTCGAACGTCGGCACGACCTTCTTCGTCACCACCGCGAGGATGATGAGGAACAGCACGATGCCGATGACGAACTCGGCCGGGCTGTCCGGAAGCAATGGCCCCAGGGGGCCTGTGCCTTCGAGGGGGATCATGATCACTTGAGAACGAAGGCGAGCGCGATGCCGATAATGGCAAGCGCCTCGACCACGGCGAACGCGATCCACGCGGTCTGCGTCATCGCGCCCTTGGCCTCGGGCTGACGGGCCGTGCCGTTGATGACAGACGACCAGATCCAGGCCACGCCAAGGCCCGGGCCGAGCGTGGCGAGGCCGTAGCCGAGCATGTTGAGCGA
>JAYUEA010000464.1:0-3421 GCA_043739465.1 Propionibacteriaceae bacterium | reverse complement strand
GTTCGGGGTATAGCCGAGTCCGGGAAGGATCGAGGCAACGCGGCTGGGGTCCCCCTCGTAGATCCTCATGGCTGTGATCCTATGGCCGGCGCCGGTGTCGTGGCAGCGTGTCAGACGTCCGCTATTGCCGCATGTGGTGCGCGGCGCGGCGTCTGCGGCAGGGAAAGCAGCGCCAGATCCGGACCGTGCTTTGGCAGCGGCTCAGGACGCGGTGATCCCCCTCCGACTGCTGACGCAAGCTACGTACGCGGACTCGACCCGACTTCACGCAGGCACGTAGTTCTTGGTGGTCGGCGCCCTCGACGACCGGATGTCTGCCGCGACGGGCGTACTCAGCGACTTGTGTGCTGAACTGAACTGTGCCACTATTCTGATACAGTGTGTGTCAATATCCTGATACAGGGAGGGCTTGATGACCGGATCAGGGGACGGCAGGGTTGTTGCACCGGACCGGGCTGCGTCAGGGGCCTTGCTCCAGGGCGCCGGTTTGCCCCAAGACGCCGCGGCCCTGGCCCCGGTCGCGGAGTACTTGCAGCGAACCAAACGGGCGCGGCGGTGGGGGCTCTTGGCAGGCCTCATGGTCTTCTTTGTCGTCGGCGGTCAGGGAACCAACCCATTGGCCTTGGGTGTTGCAGTGGTCCTGGTTGGTTACCTGCTGGGCGTCCTGTTCGGCGAGCTCAGTGCCCCTCGCCGTCCCCGCGGCCCGGTCCGGTTGGCATCGCTGCAGCCGCGAGAGAAGACGCCGTTGTTGCCGGCCTGGGCCTATTGGGCGCCGTGGGTGACCCTCCTGCCGGCGGCCGGCGCACCATTGCTGCTCCTGGGTTCGCACCCGCAGGGCGTCACCAGCTATCACGATCCGTCGGCGTCGTGTTCCGCCATGGCCCAGTGGCCCAGCGCCCAGCTCCTGTGGGCGGTGGCATGCGCGGCGCTGGTCGGGCTGGGCGTGTGCCAGCTGACCGTGCGACGCCTGGTCCAGATGCGCTACCCCGCCGAGGACGAGAACTTAGCCAAGGTCGACCTGCTGTTGCGAGGCATCTCCGCGCGGGCGGTCGTCGGTGGGGCCACCTCGCTGGGCCTGGCACTGATCTCCGGGACCGGCTACCTGGTCGGCGTAGGTCTTCACTCCTGGGTCTGCGCCCCGTCGGGCCATGGAGAACCGGTTTACCCCTTCGGTCCGGGCCTGGATCTCTGGCTGCAACCAGCGGAGCTGTTGGTGCTCATGGCGAGCCTGATGATCTGGGCCGTCAGCCGGCGCAGAGTCGACCCCCGTCTTCGCCGGGGAGCCTCGCGGTGGCTTTGAGACTCGCGGTTGATGTTTCCTCCCCGGTGCCGGCCTATGAGCAGATCCGCGCTCAGATCGAATCCATGGCCCAAAGTGGACTCCTGCAAGCGCACACCCGACTTCCCGCGATCCGTCAGCTGGCGCAGGACCTGGAGTTGGCTCCCGGCACGATCGTGAAGGCATTCCGCGAGCTCGAGATCGCAGGCACAATCATCACGCAGGGACGACGCGGCAGCCGCATCGCGGCTCGCTCCACGCTGAACCAAAGTCAACGGCTGGCGGCGGCACGGGCCGCTGCCCAGACGTTCGTCGACACCACGCGACAGCTTGGGGTCGACCCTCACGAGGCGTTGTCGCTACTGAATCCAAAGCCGATCACAGGCCTCTCCTAAACGAGATCAATCACCCGACCAGCTGCAGCGCGCGCTGATGAGCGACAGACAACCCCACCCAGATGAGCCCTCCGCAACATCCGGAAATTATGGTTATGCGGGTGATCCGGGAGGTGTGGAGTCCGTCGTCCGCTTGTTCGGGACCGTCCTGCGGATCGACCTTGCTGCCGTTGGCAAGGTGCTCAACGTTGATGGCGGGGGAACTGTCGTCGGCAGATGTCCTCAGCGTTGCGAAGATTGCTGTCCTCTTCCCAGATGCGATGCAGGCGGCGCAGCCGGTCAAGTCCTTCCGCCCTGGCCACGGATGATTTGAGGTGTCGTGCCCGCAGTCCGCGCAAGGACTCACGGGCACTGGGGAGCTCGTCAGCCCGCCTTCTGGGCCATTTGAACACGCACTCATTCTGCCCGTCCAGCGCAAAGATGACGCACGCAAATGCTTGATATGTGGGTGATCTTCGTGAACATTTCGCCGGGATAGATCCCGGTGATCCACGAGGAGAGAAAGGCACCCGCATGCCGACCATCGCTCCATGCTTGATCCACTCTCACGATCCGTCTGATGGACCTGTTGTCCGACTCGGCGTGCCGCTGCTGGACGACTATCTGGAGTTCCTGTCCGGTCGTTGCCGGCCGAACACGGTGCTGGCGGCGGCCTACGACCTGAAGGTGTTCTTCGAGGTCGTCGGCAAGTCGCCCAAGCGCGTGCGCCCTGCGGACGTGCTCGGGTTCATGACCGCGCAACGCACCGGCCAGCCTTCGTTGTCACCACAACTCCAGCCAGTGGCGGATGAGGCGCGCGGTGTGTCCGCCCGGACGCTCCGGCGCCGGTTGTCGAGCGTCTCAGGGCTTTTCGCGTTCCTGACCGTCCGCGGTGACGTGGCCACCAACCCGGTGCCCCGCGGGCTCCCGACCCGCAGGGAACGACACCGTCCCGGACAAGGCGTCCCGCTGGTCCGCACCACCCGGACCCTGCCCCGCATCCTGACCCCGGGCGAGGTCGACGCGCTGACCGCGTCGCTGCGCACCCACCGTGATCAGGCGATGGTGGCCGCGATGGTCCTTGGTGGTCTGCGCCGCTGTGAGGTCCTGGGTCTGCGGTTGGGCGATCTACGCGTGGCCGAACGGCGGGTATTCATCGCTGAGGGCAAGGGCGGACACCAACGGCTGATCCCGATCTCGGCAAGGTTCTTCACCGCGATCAGCGCCTACCTCGATGCCGAGCGTCCCGCCGGTGCCGCCACCGACCACGTGTTCCTGGTGCTCAAGGGCAAGCGACGCGGCCTGCCGCTATCGGCCTATGGGCTGGACGAGATCCTGGACGGCGCCCGCGGCCGGGCTGGGCTTGGGCATGCGACCTGCCACCAGCTGCGACACACCTGTCTGACCCGGCTACGCGAAGCCGGGATGGCGCTGGAAGCAGTCCAGGCCCAAGCCGGGCACGCCTCGATCGAGTCCACCCGGATCTACCTACACCTGGCCGATGACTGGCTCGCCTCCCAGTACCGCAAGGCCGCCGAAGTCATCGACGCCCAGGTCTTCGCCGACCACCCGAACCCCACGAGCACCCGATGAGCGGGCCGCTGCTGCTGCCCACCTGGGAGCGACTGACCGCCACCCACCCGCAACTGGTGAACACCATGGGCCGCTACCTGCAACAGATCGCCTGCGTGCTGCGACCGGGCAGCGTCAACGGCGCCGACCTCGCCCTGCGCTCATTCGCCGCGTTCGTGGCCGAGGCCGCACCCGA
>JAYUEA010000463.1:0-3423 GCA_043739465.1 Propionibacteriaceae bacterium | reverse complement strand
GTGATGTCTCAGGAGATCGTGCACATTCATGTCTCGGGACATCGTGGACAGGGGCATGTCTCATGACTTCGTTGACGGTGTTGTCTGGGCGGGCCCGTGCCAGCCGCGGCGTTCGGTGGGCTTGGCGTAGGTAGCGATGGTTGTTCCGGCGGCGTCCGTGATCGTGACCGTGGTCGCGTCCCAGGTGATGGTGACCTGCTGGCCGCGTCGCTTGTAGCCGGCGTAGAACTTGGAGGCGAGGACGCCGACGTATCCGCCCTTGGAGACGCTGCGTTGTGCGGTCCCGTTGATCCCCGCGGAAGGGTTCTGGCCGGCGGTCTTCATCGGGGTGCCCTGCCGCGCGGTCCGCGGCCCGTAGTAGAGCCCGGTCGTCGAGGGCCGTGGGTAGTCGATGAGGTACTCACCGTCGTGGGTGAAGATCTCCACGCTCTGCTCGTTCCACAACACGTGCACCTGCTGCCCGGCGCGGCTGGTGCTGACGTAGAACAGGCAGCTCAACGCGTTGACCTGGCCGTTCTGCTTGATCCTCACGGTGACGGTGCCTTCGGCCGCGTGTAGGGCCAGCGGTGCTCTGCTGCGGGTCCCCGCCGTCGGGGTGGCACTCGTCGCGGTGTCCGGCGCGCTCGTGCTGGTGCGCGCAGAGGGTGGGATCGAGGGCATCCGGGGTTCGGCGGTCGGCTCGGGGGCGGGCTGTGTGGCAGCCCATGCCTGCGCTGGGGTCTTCCCGCCCAGCGCCTGGTGAGGGCGTTCGTGGTTGTAGTACTGGTCGAATTCGTCGACCAGCAGCTGCAGGGCGGCGATGGTGGTGGCCGGCGGCCGGGCGTTGAGCCATTTCTGCAGGGTCTGGTGGAACCGTTCGTTCTTGCCCTGGGTGGTCGGGTGGTCCGGCTTGCCCGTGATGGGCTTGACGCCCAGATCGATCAGGTAGTCCACGAGTTTGCCGGTGAAGCCGCGACGGGTGGGGTTGAACGCGAGCCCGTTGTCCGACAGCAGCCGCTGCGGCACGCCCCAGCGGCGCACGGCTGTGGACACGACCAGGACGGCGGCTCTGGCCGTCTCCCCGTCCGCGACGAGCGTCGCGACAGCCATCCGTGAGTGGTCGTCGATGACCTGGTGGATCGCCACGTGCGTCCCGTCTGCCAGGGACCAGGCGAACGCGTCGATCTGCCAGCAGCAGTTCGGGGCCGGGTAGACGAACCGGCGGTTCGCTGCCCGCGGCCTCTTTCGCGGTTCGGGCTTGGACACGCCCGCGGCCGCGAACGCGCGGGCAAGAGTCGCCCGCGAGGGCGCCGTCAGACCCTGCCGACGCATCCGGTCCGCGACCGATAGCGGCCCGGCGTCGAGTCCTCGTTCGACAAGCCAGGTGCGCACCGCCAGCGCGTGCTCGAGCACGGCTGGGTCCGTGCGGCTCGGGCTGTGATGCGGGCGCCGCAAGCCCGGCTCGGTCGCGCCGACCGGCCCCAGTTCGCGGACCTGGGCGCGGATCTTATAGAACACGGAACGGCTGATGCCGTGCCGTTCGCAAAAAGCGCGTCACGGCACCGCGCTCTGTTCTCGGGCCAGTTTGCGATCGCCCACCGCACGTCGGCGGGCACGTGGTTGAAGTTCATGCCCGAGACCAGCACACGGGTCAAGTGGCCACGAAGTCATGAGCCAGACCGTCCACGAAGTCCTGAGACAGAACCGTCCAGGAAGTCCTGAGACTTCACACACGAACCCGCCACTACACCGTCGTTTGCGAAGAGGCCCATTACGACATGTGGCCCCAGTGTCGCCAGGCCACCGCCCAGAGGCGAATCTTCGTGGGTGCCCATGACTACTTCGCTGTTATTGAGGGATGCCAGTGGCGCGCCGTGGGGCTCCAGGTGAGGCCAGCGATCCGGTCGGTCAAGGCGGGATCGGCGAACACGATCACGGCGTGGAGGAGATCGTCGAATTGCTCGGGTTGCTGGAGCATCTGTTGCTTGCGGCGCCATGCCGCCCACCTGCCTTGAGCCAGGACCGCGTACCCATCGAGCAGGTCGGCGAGTGGAGCCAGCTGCACGCGACGATGCTCGGCGACAACGCCGAGGGCCTGCTGGAGCTCGTCGCCGTTGACGAGGTGACTGCCGGACAGGGCCCACACGTCCGCGAAGTCCCGCCAGCGCGTGTTCACTGTGCCGCGTTGCACTGCGGTGACCACCTTCTCAGCGAAGACCATAGGCAGCGGGTATCCGGAAAGTGTCAGCGGTTCACCCCCGAGGAGTCGCGGGACGTTCACGGTGACGGGGGCCGGTGAGACCGGGTCGCCGACGTTCACATCGATGTGGAAGGTCACCAGCGCCCGCGCGAGGGCGGCGGTCATGGTGACCCGGACGCCGCTGTACTCGTCCTCGCCGCGGATCGTCTCAGCGCGCGCCCCATGGGTGTTGAAGACCAGCCCGTCGCCCAGGGTCATCCCAGCAACCTCGATGACCAGGGCGCGGACGGTGGCGGTGTCGTTGACGACGTGAAGCGCCTGGAAGTCGACGTCACGGGTGGGCCGGCGGGACCCGAACGCTGCGAGCAGCACCCCGCCCTTGAGAACGAACCGGTCCCGGTGAGGACTGCCGGCCAGGCGTGCGAGGAAACCTTCGAGGACGTACAGCTGCTGCAGCTCTGCGTTGGGCCGCCCATCCCGGCGGGCCTTGTTCTGCAGGTCGAGGTAGACACGACCCTCAACACTCCCCCGGGTCGGGCCACTCACAGCAACACCTCCAGAGCCCCACGAACAGCAGGCAGCGCCCGCGGGAACGACGCCGCCATCGTGAGCAGTGACGACGGTTGGCCACCTCGCCGCACCCATCGCCGCAACGCCTCATGCGCCACCTCGACCCCCTCTAGATGAGCGAGCCGATAGGCGTCGATGATGGTCCGCTCCGGCGTGTACAGGCCGATCACCACACCCGACGTGATCTCGAGAGTGGTACGACCGACGTCGAAGGTTGCCCGGTCGAACTGGTGCCAGACGACCGGCGCCCGCGTGATCGGCGCCCAGGACGATCGCGGGACGGCAATGTCGATGGCGGCAGGGTTCTCGTCACTCAGGTCGTGGCGCACCAACGCCGACACGAGACAGATCGTGGCCGAAGAAGACTTCAACACGATGTCGGCCAGGTCGTCATCGGCATCGACCGACGACTTGCGATAGGTCCCGTGGCCGATCTGCATGATCAGACCGTCTCGGACCATGGCACGGAGACGCCGCTCAGGAACCAGCCGGCACGCGTCGGCGTAGCGGAAGTAGGCCGGCAGTATCCCCAGCGCTGCCGGTTCCATATCGACAGTGGTCACGTCCTCACCCTCCTCCATTGAAGGTAATCCTACATAGATGATGTCCATCTGGATAGGAACGCCTCCATGACTCGGGCGACCCCCGTCGCAAGACTGCGTCCCCCGGACCTT
>JAYUEA010000462.1:0-3424 GCA_043739465.1 Propionibacteriaceae bacterium | reverse complement strand
CGGCCACCCGTGACGCCGACACGATGGACACGTTCGTCGACTCGAGCTGGTACTACTACCGCTACTGCTCGCCCGGCTACACCGAAGGCCCGTTCTCTCAGGCCGAGGTCGCCAAGTGGATGCCCGTCGACCAGTACGTCGGCGGCGTCGAGCACGCGATCCTTCACCTGCTCTACTCGCGGTTCTTCAGCAAGGTCCTCAACGACCTGGGGCTGGTCGACTTCGACGAGCCGTTCCAGAGGCTGATGAACCAGGGCCAGGTCGTCAACAAGGGCAAGGCGATGTCGAAGTCGCTGGGCAACGGCGTGGACCTGGGTGCGCAGATCGACGCGTTCGGGGTCGACGCGATCCGGACTACTGTCGTGTTCGCCGGTCCGCCGGAGGACGACATCGACTGGGCCGATGTCTCGCCGGGTGCGACGCTGAAGTTCCTGCAGCGTGCGTACCGCATCGCCACGGACGTGACCAGTGCGAAGGGTACGGATCCTGCGACCGGTGACGTCACGATGCGTCGTACGTCCCACAAGTCGCTGGGCGAGATCACCGACCTGCTGGAGTCGCGGCGGTTCAACGTCGTGGTGGCGCGCCTGATGGAGCTGGTCAACGCGACCCGCAAGGCGATCGACAAGGGCTGCGGCCCGGCCGACCCGGCGGTCCGCGAGGCGGCCGAATTCACGGCGGTCGCGCTGAGCCTGTTCGCGCCGTACCTGGCGGAGGAGATGTGGGAGGTCCTCGGCCACGCGCCGTCGGTCGCCAACGCGACCTGGCCGGTCGTCGACCCCGCGCTGCGTGCCGAGCAGCAGACGACGATGGTCGTCCAGGTGCAGGGCAAGGTGCGCGCCAAGATCGACGTGCCGACTGACATCACCGAAGACGACGCCAAGGCCGCGGCCCTCGCGGACCCGAACGTGCTGCGTGCGCTGGACGGCCGCGAGGTCGCCCAGGTCATCGTCCGCCTCCCGAAGATGGTCTCGATCGTCCCCAGGTGAGCGTCACCTCATGTGACCGGTCACTGGTGACCGCACGCCGAGAGCGGCAGCGACAGTGCGTACGGAGCCGCCCGCGCGAAGCCGGGCGCCGGGCTCTTATCAGGGGACGAGCCAGTGACGTCCGGCCTGCGAAATGGCGGTAGTGCCCGTCTCGATCGTGTCGTGGACACGCCATCTCGCCGGGCGGACCAGGAGTCGTCCTCTGTCCACGCGTATGGCAAGTTCCAGCACCACGCGTGAGTGTTCCCCTCGCCTCCAGGTGGCTGTCCGCTGAGCTGCCGACGAATCTGTCCACAGACCGTCTCCGCGTCCGTTGTTGTCCACAGGTGCCAAGATTCCTGACGCATCCGGCATCCGCTGCCGATTGTCTGGGGCGTGGAGGTGTTCGGTAACCAGCGGCTGCCCGAGGCGGCGGAGGTGGTTCGGGCGCGGCTCGTGGCCCTGTTCCAGCCTGCTTTCCCGGCAGGCGGCGGGGCGGCTGAGCCGCCGGGGGAGCCACCGACCTCGCCTGAGGATGCCGCGTCCGAGCACCTCCACCCTGACGAGCCGGCGCCTCCACGATGGCGGCTCTCGACGCGGCACATCGCAGTCATGGCGGCGCTGTGTCTGATGGCCGTGGTCGGATCGGTGGGCTGGATGCTGAGGGCGAAGGCCGTCCCGATCGCCGTGGCCGTGCCCGCCGACTCCCCGGCTCCATCGTCGGCGCCATCCGCAGGGCCGGCGTCGGCGACACCCATCACGGGCTCATCGCCGCCGACGGGTACTGGGTCGGCCAGAGGTCCGATGATCCTCGTCCATGTCCTGGGTGCGGTGGCGAAGCCTGGCGTCGTGACCCTCGACGAGGGTGCTCGAGTCGCCGACGCGGTCACGGCGGCCGGCGGGTTCCGCGGCGACGCGGACCCTGCGGAGCTCAACCTCGCGGCCGTCCTCGCCGACGGGTCGCAGATCGTGATCGGCACGAAGGGAGCTCCGCGAGGAGATGTACGGGTGGGGCCGAGCAGCGCGGTGCCTGGCAGCGCCTCCACCACGGCGGGAGTGCTCGTCGACCTCAACACCGCGACGATCGACCAGCTCGACACGCTTCCCGGTGTGGGCCCAGTCCTAGCCCAGTCCATCATCGACTATCGGACGAAGCACGGGAAGTTCACAAAGATCGAGCAGATGCAGGAGGTCGACGGGATCGGCTCGAAGACGTATGCGCAGATCGCGCCGCATGTCCGGGTCTAGTGTCGCGTGTCCGAAATCCATTGACGCTCGGCGCGCCCCGGGCACGCACCTCGCGGTGTTGCCGAAGCTCGTCGTACGACCCGGTACGCCTGCGCTCCGGCGCTTTGCGATGCACGAAGGGGGACCACGCCAACCGTGAACAGATTTCCGCCACGCGACACGAGCGAGACGGGGCCGCAGGATCGGACCCATGACCTGCGGCTGCTGCCGTCCGCTGTCGCCGCGTGGGTCGGGATGTGGCTGGCGACCTCAGGGAGCACGCCTGCCCTTGTAGTGGCGGGAATCGTCGCCGTAGCAGTCGGCGCAGTGGGGGTCGCACGATCGGCGCGGATCGCGACCATCGCGGGCATCGTCCTGCTGGGCTCGTTGCTGGCCGGCGGTCTGCGCGCTCACGTGCTGACCACCGGGCCAGTCGCGGAGCTGGCCGCCGACCGGGCAGTGGTGTCGTTGGTAGCGCGGATCACCGCGGAGCCGGACACGGTGACGAGCACCCTGGGATGGGGTGACCAGGTCCGCGTCGGGGCCGAGGTGCTGAAGCTCGACGGTCGTGGTCAGGCCTGGGCTGTGCGCCAGAACGTCACGATCGAAGCGAGCGGCGACAGGGTGCAGGTCTGGGCCGGTGCCCAGGTGGGCTCCACCGTGGCGTTCGACGGACGGCTGGGTCCCGCCGAGGTCGCCGACGGTGCGGCGGCGGTGGTGCGCGCGCTCAGCGTGCCGGAGACGGTCTCCGGACCGAACGTCTGGCTGATCGTTGTGGCCAAAGTCAGGGGTGGCCTGCGGGAGGCGGCTTCGACGCTGCCGGACGACCGCCGGGCCTTGGTCCCGGCGCTGACCCTGGGCGACACCTCGCAGGTCTCCAGGGAGCTGAGCGACCAGTTCCGGGCCACCGGGCTGACACACTTGATGGCCGTTTCCGGGGCGAACCTGGCGCTCTTGTTGTCGTTCGTGCTGCTGGTTGCCCGGTGGTGCGGTGTGCGTGGGAGGCGGTTGAGCGTCGTGGCTGTGGTCACGGTGGTGGCGTTCGTCGTGCTGTGCAGGGGTGAGCCGAGCGTCATCCGGTCCGCGGCGATGGGGTTGGTGGCTCTGGCGGGCGTCGGGCGAGGAGCGGGGTCGGGTGGTGGTGTGCGACTCGTGTCGGTGGCGGTGATCGGGCTCTGCTGGGTGGATCCGTGGTTGTCGCGGTCGTGGGGGTTCGCCTTGTCGGTGGC
>JAYUEA010000461.1:0-3428 GCA_043739465.1 Propionibacteriaceae bacterium | reverse complement strand
ATGGGCCACATCAAGCTCGGGGTCGCGGCCGTGGCGAGGACGGGCTTCAGACCCAGCGGCACGATCACGCCGGCGAGCATCGCCGGGGGGATCGAGGTGGGGATCTTCGCGATGAGGTCGCCGAGTGCGGGGTGCGCGGCGGTCGCGATGATCAGGGCGCCGGTGACGACGAAGGCGCCGACGGCTGTCGCCCACCCTCCGAGGGGCGCCGGACTCGATGCAGCAGCGCGGCGCCGGGCGTCGACCACGCGATGGTGATCGGGATGCGGTAGCGAGTGGCGAGCAGGAGCGTCGCGATGCCCATCGTGAGGCAGAGGGCAGCGAGGCCGGATGCGGCCTGTACAGGGCTGGCTCCCGCGGCGCGAAGGCCGGTGAGGACGACGGCGAACGCGCTGGTGACGCCGCCGACGGCCATGACCAGGCCTGGGATGTACGCATGGCGGTCGCTGATCAGTGCGGTCATGTCGCCTCCTCGCGACGGACCCTAGTGTCGCGTGTTCGAAATCCATTGACGCTTGGCGAGCCCCGGGCACGCACCTCGCGGTGTTGCCGAAGCTCGTCGTACGACCCGGTACGCCTGCGCTCCGGCGCCTTGCGATGCACGCAGGGGGACCACGCCGACCGTGAACAGATTTCGGACACACGACACGAGCGGGATCGGTCGGTTGCCTCGTTCCGCGCCAGACCCTGAATTCGGTACACCAGTCGGCTCTGAAGCCGGATTCGAGGGCGTTCCCGGCGACTTCGGTACCAAAATCAGGATCGCGGGCCGGTCACCGGGCCAGGATCGCCTCCGCCGTCCGGCGGCCAGAGACGAGCGCCCCCTGGATGGAAGCGGTGTCGCGGTGGTCGCCGCACACGTACAGGCCTTCACCGAACGAGATCTGCTTCCGTACGGTCAGGGGCGCCGGCATGGCGGGCAGTGCGTGAGGGATGACATGGGTGGTCAGCAGCTGCCAGTCGTCCGTGGCGCACTCGTACATGGATGCCAGCTGCCTGCGCACGGTCGACTCGGAGGGTACGACGCCGCCGACCATCAGTGCCGACGCCTGTACCAGATGGCGCCCCGCCGGCGCGTAGCTCGGCGCCACGTTCGAGATGACGGCGGTGTTGACGACCGGCCCTTCGAGACGCTCGCCGACTCCGTCGGGGAGCTCCGCAGGGAGCCAGGAGTGGGGGCGGGCGTCGACCATGAGGTACCGGCTCGTCGTCGGAGCGGTCGCCGCGGCGTACCACCACGTGACCACGCCCTTCATTGCCGGTGTCGGTGCGGTGGTCAACGTGCCGGCGGTCACCGGGTCGGTCGCCACGACCACCGTCCGAGCCGCTCGCTCTC
This sequence comes from Propionibacteriaceae bacterium, assembly GCA_043739465.1. Classification (GTDB taxonomy): domain Bacteria; phylum Actinomycetota; class Actinomycetes; order Propionibacteriales; family Propionibacteriaceae; genus Fen-668. Next base: position 2,092 of record JAYUEA010000461.1, on the reverse strand, counting down.
CGGCCTCTGTCTGGATCACCCACGAGTCCCCCTCCCGCGCCAACCCCGTCACGCGCACCCCGAGCTCGACCGGACGCAGGGAGGCAGCCAGCTGGTGGGGGATCGCGCTCATCCCTTGCGCAGGCAGAGCGGGCGTCCCGAGAGCGAACGACCTGATCAAGAGTCGGGCTAACCGCGCCGACGTCGAGCCGTCCGACTCCAGCAGCACACCGGCGAGGAACCGCTCGATCACGTCGTGCCGCAGCGGTCCCCGGACATCTGCCGCGTCCAGCGACTCCGCCAACGTCGAGTCGGGATCGGCCAGCAGACGCGGCACCGAGCCCAGCGCCGGCGCAGCCCAACGAACGACAGCAGCGAGTGAGCGGACATCCAGGTACGGCGACCGCAGCGCGCTCATGATCCCGTCCAGCCCGAGGACGGTGACGCCTCCAGCTCGCCGGATAGTCACGCCTCGCCCGAACCGGTGGAGGTCGAGGGCGCGCAGGTCGAGCTGGGTCTTCGCATCGGGATACGCCGGGTTCAGCAGCTGGAAGCCGACATCGCAGCGGAAGCCCTCGACGAGCTCCGTGCGCACCCGGCCGCCGATCTCGTCCGCCGCCTCAACGACCCGTACCTCCCAGCCCGCTCGCGCAAGCACCCGGGCGCACTGCAGTCCGGCCAGTCCGGCCCCGATCACGAGCACGTCGATCATCCAGCCATCCTGGCAGCGGATGCCAACCGGGAACGGTGATGAGGGCGTCAATCCCGTGACCTGGTGGTTATGGGGCAAGCGTGGAGGGCCCCACCGGCCTCCGTCACGTGAGTTCGTGGTTACCGACCCTCAGTGCCGCGCCAGAACGACCAACTCACGTGACACAGTCCTCACCGACGCACGAAACCACAGTCAAAACCACCATCTCGCGCGAAACAGGCCCGCATGGGCGAGCGCGGGCGGAACCTCCGTGTACTACTGAGCCCCGAGGCACCTCACAGACCTGAGCCCGAGCTGCGGCGTCCGAAGGTACGGGTACGGGTACGGGGCGACGGGGTATCGACACGAGGATCGGCAGCCTCGAGACTTGACGCGGATTGACCCATCCCGGGAGTTCAGCGTTAGGCTACGGAACCGTAACCTACGCAACCGTAGGAAAGGGAGACGCGTGACCGCGACGAACACCTGGACACCACGTCTCGTCGGTGACCCCTCCGGTCATCCCGACGACGTCGCCCCGCCGACCGACGGGATCGCCACCGTACGGCTCCTGACCGAGGACGGCATCACCCTCGACGACCCCACGTACAGCCCTCTCCTGGACGCCGACGCCGTACGTGACGCGTTCCGCGTCATGTACCTCGCGCGCCGCATCGACACCGAGGGCACCAACCTGCAGCGCCAGGGCCAGCTCGCGCTCTGGGCGCCAGCGATGGGCCAGGAAGCCGCACAGATCGGCGCGATCACAGCGCTGAGGCCGACGGACATGGTCTACCCGTCGTACCGCGAGCTCTCCATGGCCATGCACCGCGGCCTCGACCCGGTGTCGATCTTCCAGATCATGCGCGGCATCACCCACGCCACCTGGGACGTCGACGCGCTCAACTTCGGTCTGTTCTCGTTCGTCGTGGGCGCGCAGACGCTGCAGGCGACCGGCTACGCGATGGCCGTCACGCTCGACGGCGCCGACGAGGTCGTGCTCGTCTGCCTCGGCGACGGCGCGACCAGCGAGGGCATGGTCAACGAGGCGTTCAACTACGCGGCGGTGTTCAACGCGCCGGTGATCTTCCTCGTGCAGAACAACCAGTACGCGATCTCCGTACCCAACTCCGCGCAGTTCCGCGGCGCCCCGGCCGCCCGCGCCGCCGGCTTCGGGATGCCCGGCATCCGCGTCGACGGCAACGACCTGCTGGCCGTGAACGCGGTCGTCGCCGAGGCGGCCGAGCGCGCCCGCAATGGCGAGGGGCCGACGCTGATCGAGGCCATGACGTACAGGCTCGGCGCGCACACGACCGCCGACGACCCCACGCGCTACCGCTCCCGCGAGGAGGAGGTGCTCTGGGCCGGGCGCGACCCCCTCACCCGCACCGAGCGCTGGCTGCGGGACCAGGGCACGCCGGA
>JAYUEA010000460.1:0-3440 GCA_043739465.1 Propionibacteriaceae bacterium | reverse complement strand
TAGTGCTGGACGACCGGCTCGCGCTCCTCGCCGACCAGTCGATCGGCGGCCTCGATCATGGCGTGGCCGGCCGTGTACCGCGGGTAGTCAGCGACCAGCGGCTCACCGAACGCGTCGCGACTCACTGCCTGGGCGACGATGTCGAGGCTGCGCCCGACCACCAGCTGCAGGTCGACGTGGCTGAACGGCTCGAGCCTGGCGCCGAACTTCGACGTCGACCGCCGGACCCCCTTCGCCACGGCCCGTACCTTCCCGTGCCGCCGCGTGAGCAGCGTGACGATGCGGTCGGCCTCGCCCAGGTTGTGGGTGCGCAGGACGACGGCCTCGTCGTTGTACGTGGGCACGGTCGCCTCCCCTCGGTCCCCCTCATTGTCGCTGCTCAGGCCAGATCCGGAAGGATCACCACGCGATCGTCGGATGCGACGGGCGTTCCGCGGAACCTGTTGCTGGTGACGATCCACAGCCGACCGTCCGGTCCTACGGCCACCGCGCGCAGCCATCCGTACGTCCCCTGGTACATCGCGGACGCCGACGTCACCGTCCCGTCCGTACCGGTCTCGACCCGCCACAGTCGCTGCCCTCGCAACGCCGCCATGTACACGACACCGGTGCCGGTCACGGCGATGCCCGACGGTGACGCGTCCGCGACGGGCCACGTGTGCAGCGCCGCGACGAAGCGCGAGTCGTTGCTCGCGCCCTCGACGTCACCGGTACCGGCGTACAGCATCCCGTCCGGGCCGAACCGGATCCTGCCGCCGTTGTGGTTGGACGATCTGGGGATGCCGCTGACGATCACGTCCCCACCGGTGATCGCTGACCCGGAGTACCTGAGCTTCACGATGCGGTTGTCGGAGGCTGCGGAGTGGTAGGCGTACACCGCGCCGTCCGAGGCGAACATTGGCGACAGTGCGAGGAGCGTGCGTCGCGCCAACCCAGCCATGCGTCGGGTTCCCTTCAGGTGATGATCGGCCACTGTAGGCGCGGGGCGGGAATACCCAGGGGCGGTCGCCGCTTGGAGCCCATAGCGGACGAGGTCAGGAGACCAGATGGCAGGCGTGGACAGATCGGGTATCGGTCTTCGATCTGAGCGCGGACCGCTTCTGCTGGCCATGATGCTCTCGACCGGGCTGGTCGCCATCGACTCGACGGTCATCGCCACCGCCGTGCAGTCGATCGTCGCCGGCATCGGCGGCTTCGCCCAGTTCCCGTGGCTGTTCTCGGTGTACATGCTGGCGTCGGCCGTCACCGTGCCCCTGTACGCGAAGCTCGCGGACACCATCGGCCGCAAGCCGATCATGCTGTTCGGCATCGGCGCGTTCCTGCTCGGGTCGATCCTGGCCGCTGCCGCCTGGAACATGCCGAGCCTCATCGCCTTCCGCGCGATCCAGGGTCTCGGAGCCGGCGCAGTGCTGCCGATGGCGATCACCATGGTCGGCGACATGTACACGCTCGAAGAGCGCGCCCGCGTGCAGGGCTACATGTCCAGCGTGTGGGCGATCTCGGCCGTCGTCGGGCCCACCCTGGGCGGCATCTTCGCGCAGTTCAACCTGTGGCGAGGCATCTTCCTCATCAACATCCCGCTCTGCCTGGTGGCGGGCTGGATGATCTGGACCCGGTTCCAGGAGAAGGTGGAGAAGCGGTCCCATCGCGTCGACTACGCGGGGGCGTCCCTGTTCACGGTGGCCTTGACCCTGCTCATCCTCGGCGTGCTGCAGGGCGGCCATGCCTGGGGCTGGGCCTCGGCGCCGAGCCTCGGCGTGTTGGGCGGCGGCGCGCTCCTGCTGATCGCCTTCGTGGTCGTCGAGCGCCGAGCGGCCGAGCCCGTACTGCCGTTCAGGCTCCTCGCGCGACGCCTGCTGCTGTCGACGAACCTGCTCGGGTTCTTCGTCGGTGCCGGGCTCATCGGACTGACGGAGTACGTCCCGACGTTCCTCCAGGTCACCACCGGCGCCGCACCCATCGTCGCCGGCCTGGCGCTGGGTGCACTCACGATCGGGTGGCCCATCGCGGCGACCCTTGCGGGGCGTGCGTACCTGCGCTTCGGGTTCCGCAGCACCGCGGTCTTCGGAGGCACCGTGCTGGTGCTGGGCACGGGTGCGCTGGCCATGTCGACGCGCTATCCCTCCATCTGGCTCGTCGCCGGCATCTGCTTCGTCATCGGCGCCGGGTTCGGGTTCTCGGCCGTGACGACCCTCGTCGCGGCGCAGTCGAGCGTCTCGTGGGAGGAACGCGGGGTCGTCACGGGCACCCAGATGCTCTTCCGGTCTGTCGGGCAGGCCCTGGGTGCGGCCATCCTCGGCGCCGTCGCGAACGGTGTGATCGCCACGCGCGGCGGCAACGAGCAGGACCGTGCCACCATGACGGCCGCCGCCACATCGGTGTTCATCGCCGCCACGGGCATCGCCGTACTGCTGCTCGTGTCCGCCCTCTCGATGCCGAAGCAGGCCGCTCGCGTCACCGCCCCCCACCCGCGGGAGACCATCGCCGAGGTGGGCTGACGCTTCGACAGGCTCAGGGATCGTGCGCAGCGGTATCGTCGCGTCGTGCCTTCGACTCCACCACGTCCGCCGGGACCCCACCCGTCCGGTGCCCGTCCGCCCGAGATCCCTCGCGGCCTGCTGCCGCGCCACGTCGCGATCGTCATGGACGGCAATGGCCGCTGGGCGAAGACCCGCGGACTGCCTCGGACCGAGGGACACACACGCGGCGAGGACGCGCTCTTCGACGTCATCGAGGGCGCCATCGAGATGGGCATCCCCTACCTCAGCGCCTACGCGTTCTCCACGGAGAACTGGAAACGGTCCCCCGACGAGGTGCGGTGGTTGATGGGCTTCAACCGCGACGTGATCCACCGCCGCCGTGACCAGCTCGACGCCCTGGGCGTACGCATCCGTTGGGCCGGTCGCCGCCCGCGGCTGTGGGGATCGGTGATCCGTGAGCTCGAGGACGCCGAGCGGCAGTCGGCGGACAACAACGTCCTGACCCTGCAGTTCTGCGTGAACTACGGCGGACGGGCCGAGATCGTCGATGCCGTACGGAAGGTGGCCGAGCTCGCTCGGGACGGCAAGCTGGACCCGAAGCGGATCACCGAGGAGCGCTTCCGCCACTTCCTCGACGAGCCCGAGATCCCCGACGTCGACCTGTTCTGGCGCTCCAGCGGGGAGCAGCGCTCCAGCAACTTCCTGCTGTGGCAGGCGGCCTACGCCGAGTTCGTCTTCTCGAACACGCTGTGGCCCGACGTCGACCGTCGGGACCTCTGGCGCGCGGTCGAGGTCTACGCGCGTCGCGACCGCCGCTTCGGTGGCGCCCAGGACAACATCGTCCCGGCGTCATGACGTGGTGGAACAGCGCGTTACACGACTGGACTGGCGCATGCCAGACTTCACCTCGGGAAGCGTTTGCCTGACAACGGCGTGAAACGGAAGTGCAATCCTTTGCAT
>JAYUEA010000459.1:0-3447 GCA_043739465.1 Propionibacteriaceae bacterium | reverse complement strand
CTGGTCAGGCGATGTCAGTCGGCCCGGACGGGCACCTTCGACAATCCCATAGCCTGGTGGATCAGGGCGATCGGATGCACGGTCGGTACAGAAGTTGCCTGCTCGATCTGCCAACGGCACGTTTCCGAGTCGCACGTGGCGATGCCTTCGTTCACCGCGACGATCTTGTCGAAGACCGGCTTGCCGACCAACATGGCGATCTCGTACTTCTCCTTCTTCAGCCCGTACGTGCCCGCGATGCCGCAGCAGTAGGCACCCGACTCGATCACGGTCACTCCCGGGATCAGCTCCATGAGCTGGACGGCGGGCGTGCCGATGTTCTGGCCGCGCAGCTGGCAGGGCGCGTGGTACGGCACCGTCAGCTGGTTCGGGATCCAGTCGCTCGTGTCGAGCTCGCCGTTGTCGTACATCTCGAGCAGGAACTCGCAGATGTCGCGCGTGCGGCTGCCCACCTCGAGCAGGTCGGCGTCCTTGACCCCCAGGATCTCGTTGGCCTCGTGCTTGAGCATGCCGCCGCACGACGTGGAGCAGGCGATGATCGGCAGGTCCCGCGGCGCCTCGCGGAGCTGCGCGACGAGCTTGCGCACCCACGAGCGGGCGGTGTCGAAGATCCCGTTCGACTGCAGCGGCAGGCCGCAGCAGCCCTGCTTCGGCACGATCACCTCGAAGCCGATGTGCTCCAGCACCTCGATGGTCTTGACGCCTGTGGAGACCTCGAAGTAGTTCTGCGCGCAGCCGTGGAAGAAGATCAGCTTGCCTCTGCTGCCAGGCGCCGGCGCCGTACGACCACGCAGCCAGCCCACCAGCGTCTGCATGTGGGCGGTCGGCATGGCGGCATCGCGGTGGATGCCGACGACCTTCTCGACGACGATGCGGGCCGGCTTGAACTTCAGCACCGCGTTGGCGATCGGCGCGACCGGGGTCATCGCCATGCCCATGAACGTGGTGCGCGAGATCAGCTGGTCGCGCAGCGGCATGTGGTCGGACTTCATGGCCGCACGGGCCACCGAGTTCAGCTCGGCGATGTGGACGCCCTGCGGGCAGACGTGGGTGCAGATGCCGCACGAGCTGCAGTAGTCGAGCGACTCGTCCACGGACTCGCCATGGCGGTACCGCTCGGCCTGCGGGCCCACGTACTTCGGGCCCGAGAACTTCGGTGTGACCGCGGCCACCGGGCACTGCGTCTCGCAGATCGTGCACTTGACGCAGTGGTCGAGGCTCGCGCGGTTGAGCAGGTCGTGCTCGTAACTATCCGGTTCCAGCATCATGCGCCTTTCAGGATCGAGTCGGCGGCGGTGACAGCGGAGGCGAGAGCGATGCCCTCGCCGGACTTCTCCGTCCACCGGATGGCGCCCGCGAGGATGCCGCCGGCGGCGTAGAGGTTGCGGTACGGGACGTGGCCGGTCGTGTCGACGACCCGCATGCTGGGGTCGACGCCGACGCCGACGCGGAACAGCGCCTGGTCGGCGGGGGAGTCGGCCGTGACGAGGTCGTGGCCGAGCCCGTGCAGCGGGAGGCCGAACAGGGTGTCGGTGACGGTGCCGTACGAGTCCATGGTGAGGGCGCCGGACTCGAAGCCCCCCGGTGCGTACACGAACGCGTCGGCTGGGTACTGGCGGATCCGTCCAGCAGTCGCCTGCCCGACGCTGACCACACGGTCGCCCTCGGTGACGATGCCGACGGCCTTGGCGCCGGACACGAACCGCACGCCGGCCTGCTTCGCGGCAGCGACGAGTGCTTCGTTGAGGCGCATCCCGGGAACGCCCGGCGGTGGCAACGGGATCTCGAACACCGGATGCCCGAGCAGCTGCTCGAGGTGGCGGTGCGCGCCGGCGTCGTGGTAGCCGACCAGGGCCGGTAGCCCGACGACCTCGCCGTCTGTCAGCTGGGGCTTGAGGATCGAGGCGACCTTCTGGCGGTACGCGGGGTCGTCCATCGCCCGTGCGTACGCGAGTGCGGTCGAGTCGGCCATGTCCGGGACCGCTGGCAGGTCGAGCGTGATCGCACGTGCGGAGATCGAGCCGCCGTCGGGTGCGGACTGGCGGGCCAGGTTCTCGGCACACAGCGTGGGGTAGAAGTCCTTGAGCTGGCGGAAACCGACGAGGGCGTACCGGATGCCGCCGGTGACGATCCCTGCCGTCATGGTGGGCGGCACGAGGCAGGTCGGGCGGAGCGCGCCGACCGCGGTGGGCAGCAGGACGTTGTGGGCCGGGTCGCCGACGAGGTGGTCGGCGAGGAGCTCCTGGGCGTACATCACGCCTGCGCGGACGGCGTCCGCACCGAGCACGCTGTACGGGTGCGAGGCGGGCATCTTCGCCGACGCTGCCACGGGATCGGTGACCCGGTCGGGGGCATACCCCAGCACGTCGACGGTGCCCTGCGACAGCTGCAGGCCGCCGAGGCCCTTGCTGATCAGGGTGACCGTCTTCCCCGCACGTGCGAGACGGATCGCTGCGACGAGCCCGGCGAGGCCGGACCCGATGACGACGACGTCGGTCATCACACCACCTCCGCACCCTCGGGGAGGTGCTCGACATCGAGCGTCCCCGAGAAGATCCAGTTGTCCAGCGCTGTCTGGCGCACCTGGTCGCCGTACAGGATCGGCCAGAGCCCCAGCCAGCGGTTCTTGAGGAACAGCCTCAGCAGGCCGGTGGCGCGCTCGGTGTCGACGGCGCCGACCTCGTGCGCGACGCCGGCCGCGCGCATCGTGCAGAAGCCGCCCTGGCACGGGCCCATGCCGAGCCGCAGCTGACGGCGCAGGTCGTCGAGCGAGCCGTTGGGCAGCTCGGCGAGCTTGTCGGTGAACATCCTTTTGCTCAGCAGCTCGCACTCGCAGAGGATCTGGTCGTGCATGCGGTCCTGCTCGCGGTCAGCCAAGCGGTGGGTGACGTGGTACGTGTGCGCCGTGCCGTCCGTCGCGCCTCCGGGGCAGGCCTCGTCGGCGGTGCGGCAGGGGTGGGGCGTCCCGAGCTGCTCCTCCATCGCGTGGACGATGTGCTCGGCCATGAGGCGGTACGTGGTCAGCTTGCCGCCCGAGATCGTGAGCAGGCCCTTGAGCCCGTCGCGCTCGGAGTGGTCGAGCACCGACATGCCGCGGCTCATGTGGCGGGTGTCGCCGGCGCCGACGCGGGAGTCCTTGACCAGCGGCCGGGCGCCCGACCACGCATGTACGGCGCGAGCCTTGCGGAAGCCCGGGATGAGCACCTCGCCGGCGTCGAACATCTCCTGCACCTCGTCGCGAGGGATGGGCAGGTTGTCGGGGTCGGGAGCCTTCACGTCGGTCGTGCCGATGACGCAGACCGTGTGGACGGGCACGATGATGTCGCCGTCGGACGGGTAGATGAGGCGGTTCACCACGGTGTTCACCAGCCGGTGGTTCATCGCGATCATGATGCCGCGGCCAGGGACGACCTCGACGTCGTGGCAGCCCGCCATCGCGGCGATCTG
>JAYUEA010000458.1:0-3479 GCA_043739465.1 Propionibacteriaceae bacterium | reverse complement strand
TCACGACGATCGCGTCGGGCGGACCCGAGGGACGCGAGACCGCTCGGCGGCGGCGGGGCGCCTTGGGGGCATCGGTGGAAGAGTCTGTCGACGGTACGTCAACGCTGTCATCGAGCATGTCTGCTCCATTCACCGGCACCGGATCCCGGTGCCGGAATCGGCGGCGCGGCTGCGGGAGGGTGTCCGATTGCCGCGCACGAAGTCATCTGGCCCGACGGGCCCCACCGCACTGCCGCCGCGGTCAGTCCCCCGGGCCCACTACTGAAGTGGAGTCCCAGGAGCACGTCGCGGTCACGCTGCGAAGCGATGTCCGTCATGGGTGGACGTCTGGATGACGTCCTGCCGGTTGCCAGTATCGCACAGGCCCACCAGAGGTCGTGCAGGCTCGCAGAGGCAGATCAGGCGAACGGGTCGGCGATCACGCCGTCGACCAGAGGCCCCTGCTCGATCCGCGACAGCAGCGCCGGCTGGTCCGTGCCGAGCTCCGGCGCGACGAGCCGCAGGCCCGAGACGACGTCGTCGGGACGTACGAGAGGTGTGCCGTGGATGCTGACCAGCTCGACACGGGAGCCGCCCAGGTGCGTGAGCTCGAGGACCGCGGCACGGGTGTCGAACGTGCGCAGGCCGGACTTCGTCATGCGGCTGACCTCGACCACATCGCGCGAGAGGAAGCCCGCGACCGCGGCGGCCAGCACCTCCGGCGCAGCGGTCACGAGGTCGACCTCCCACCGGGATGCCTGCAGGATGTCGGTGAGCGAGGCACCGACCGACTCGACGACGCTGACCACGTCGAGGCCCGGAGGAAGCGCCTCGTCGAGGGCCTCCTTCACTGCAGCGGGGTCGCACACCGCTGCGAGCGCGATCTCGAGGTACTCGGCCTCCGTGGCCGCACCGGTCGGCGACGCATTCGCGTACGAGATCCTCAGATGGGGGTTGAAGCCCGAGGAGTACGCCATCGGCACCTCCGCACGCACGAGAGCCCGCTCGAACGCGCGGCAGAAGTCACGGTGCGACGTGAACCTGGCCCTGCCGCGCTTCGCGTACCGCACACGGAGGCGTTGTACGGGGGGCGGCTGCTGGATGGGCGGCTGGTTGGCTGGCACCCGGACACGATAGCGACCTGACCGGGCGAGCACTGGGTTGTGCGCGCCCGGTCCTCACGGTTGCTTCGGTGCTCTACTTCATCGTTCCTTGGGAGACCGACCCCTGCAGCTGGCGCTGGAAGATCACGTACACCACGAGCACGGGTGCCACGGTGATGACGACGGCGGCGAACAGTGCACCGAAGTTGACGTCGTAGCCCGCCGACGACGCGAACGCCGCAAGACCCTGGCTCAGCACGTAGTTGTCACGGTTGGTGTTGAGCGCGACGGGCAGCAGGAACTGGTTCCACAAGCCCAGGAAGTTCATGATCGCGACGGTGGCGAGCCCGGGCCTCGCCATCGGCAGCATGATCTGGAAGAACGTCCGCCACTCGTTGGCGCCGTCGATGGCCGCGGCCTCGCTGATCTCGTACGGCAGCGACCTGAAGAAGGCGTACAGGAAGAAGACGGTGAACGGGAGCGCGAAGGCCACGTACGTGACCACCAGGCCGGGCAGCGTGTTGAGGAGCCCGAGGTTCTGCAGCACGAAGAACAGCGGCACGATCGCCAGGAAGATCGGGATCATCAGACCGCCGAGCATCATGTAGTAGACGATCCGGTTCCCCGGGAAGTCGAAGCGGGCAAGGATGTACGCGCACATGGAGCCCAGCAGCATCACGAGGACGAGCGCCGAGCCCACCACGAAGACCGTGTTGAAGAAGAAGTTGCCGATGCCGGCCGTGGTCCACGCACTGGAGTAGTTCTTGAACGCCGGGCTCGCCGGGAGCGTGAACGGTGAGGCGAAGATCTCCTTGGTCGACTTGAAGCTCGTCATCAGAGTCCACAGCAGCGGGAGGATGACGATCAGCGCCCAGAGGGACAGGACGACGTGGCTGCCGGCAGCGACGGTGCGCTCCCCCGCACCCACGGGCTTGCGGGTGGTGCGGGTGGTGATCGTGGCGCTCATGCGAGTGTGATCCTGTCTTTGCCGCCGGTGAACCGGTTCACGGTGAAGACGATGGCCGCGAACAGCAGCGTCATCATCCCCATGATCACGCCCATCGCACAGGCCACGCCGAACTGGCCCTTCTGGAACGCCGTCGAGAGCAATTCCTGGCTCATCGTCAGGGTGCTGTTCTGAGGTCCGCCCTGCGGGTTCAGCGCCTGTGCGTACACGTAGCTGTCGATCGCCGCGATGCCGAGGTAGATGTATGCGGTCTGGACGTTCTCACGGATCAACGGGAGCGTGATGCTCCAAGCAGTACGGAGCCGGCCGGCGCCGTCGATCCGCGCCGCCTCGAAGATCTCGGCGGGGATGCCCTTGATGGCCGCGATGAACAGCACCATGTAGAAGCCGACGAAGCCCCACATGATGACGAACATCATCGTCGGCATGGCGGTGTTGATGTTCCCCAGCCAGGGGAAGGACTTGAACTGGCTGAACCCCAACCCGGTGAGGATGCCGTTCACGAGTCCGCTGCTCGGGTCGAAGATCAGGTTCCACATGATGCCGGTGATGATGGCGGGCACGGCGTACGGGAAGAACGAGATGACGCGGTAGAAGCCCGCGCCCTTGATGCCCTTGATCTGGCCGTGGCCGGCGCCTCCGACGGTGACCACAGTGGCCAGCGCGAGCGACAGGACGATGATGATGAGCGGGATGACGATCGCCAGGATCGTGTTGTTGCGCATCGCCTTCTGGAAGGTATCGTCGCCCAGGATCTTCACGTAGTTCGCGAAGCCGACGGGTTTGAAGGCCGGTGAGAACCCACTCCAGTCCGTGAACGAGTAGCTGATCGCCTGGATCAGCGGGGACACGACGAACGTGATGTACAGGGCCAACGGCAGGCCCAGGAAGACCACGAAGAGCGAGATCTTGTCGAACGTGAAGTTGCGCCGCCACACCCTCTTCGCGCGGCCAGAGGCCGCGCGAGGAGGGGCGATCGTTGGTGCAGGAGGATGATTCGACCCACCGGCAAAGGACATCTGCATACCTCCTGCGCCAACGGGCGCCTCGTACCGGTGGACTCAGCTGACCTGAAGCTTCGGCTTGCTGGTGTCAGCAGCAGCCTTGTCGACGATGGCCTGAAGTCCCTTGCGTGCGTCGTCGGCAGACAGCTGGCCTTCGAGGAAGGAGTTCATCACGACCAGGTTCTCCTTGTTGAGACCGTAGTACCCGATGAACTGCCAGCTGAAGGTGTTGTTGCCCGCCTTCGAGAGCAGGGTGCTCTGCGACTTGAGCGCGGTCGACATGGCCGACTCGGCCGGTGCAGCACCCTTGACGACGGTGAGCGCGAGGCGCGACGACGCGAAGTTGGTGGCTGCCTCCTTGCTCAGCATGGCGCGCAGCACCTCCTTGCCGCCGGCGACGTTCTTGCCCTTGCTCGGGACGATGAA
>JAYUEA010000457.1:0-3489 GCA_043739465.1 Propionibacteriaceae bacterium | reverse complement strand
GCTACGACGTGCTCGTCGAGCACGACGCCGACGGGTCCCACCAGCCCGAGCAGCTGCCCGCGGTGCTCGAGGCCCTGAAGACCGCCGACATGGTCAAGGGCTCTCGGTACGTCGAGGGTGGCAGCGTCGTGAACTGGCCCAAGTCACGCGAGCTCCTCTCGCGGGGTGGCAGCCTCTGGACGCGGCTGATGCTGGGAATCCCCGTCAAGGACATCACCGGGGGCCTGAACGCGTTCCGGGCATCGACGCTGCGCACGATCATGCCGAAGATCTCGAGCGTGGGCTACAACTTCCAGGTCGACCTCACCTGGCAGACCCTGCAGCAGGGGCTCGTCGTCAAGGAGGTTCCGATCGAGTTCGTCGAGCGCGAGCGTGGCCAGTCGAAGATGAGCTCCAAGATCGTCGTCGAGGCCTTGGCCCGCACCACGGCGTGGGGGGTGCGGCACCGCGCCGGCCAGCTGAAGAAGCTCTTCACCCGCGCCGGCAGGTCGGGGTCCCAGGGGGCCGCATGAGACGACGCGGATGGATCGTGTGGGCGGTGATCGGACTGATCATCGCCGTCCCGATCGCCGAGATCTCGGTGCTCGTCGCGACCGGCCGCCTCATCGGAGCACTGCCGACCGTAGGTCTGATGCTCGCCACGTCGCTGCTCGGCGCGTGGTTGAGCAAGCGTGAGGGTCGTCGCACCTGGAACGCGCTCCGGACGGCCTTCGACCAGGGACGCATGCCGGCCGGGGAGCTGGCGGACGCGGTGCTGATCCTCGTGGGCGGCCTGTTCCTCATGCTGCCCGGGTTCGTGTCCGACGTCATCGGCCTCATCTGCCTGCTACCGATCACCAGGCCGTGGGGTCGCAAGGCGCTGACCTGGCTCGTGGGACGAGCGGCGGCCAAGCAGGGGATCGACCTCGACAACCTCCGCAACCAGGCCACCATCGCGGCCGACCCGTCGAGCGTGATCCGCGGGGAGACCGTTCCGGATCCGAGCGCGAGACCCGCCTCGGACGACACCGTCATCCGAGGCGAGATCGAGCCCTGAGGCCCAGTGCTGCGTGAGCCTTGAGGCCCAGTCCTGCGTGCGCCCAGAGGCTCAGTCCTGCTTGCGGAGGATCTCCAGACGTTCTGCGATCAGCTCTTCGAGCTCCGGGATCGTCCTACGCTCCCGCAGCATGTCGTAGTGCGTACGCACCGGCTTCACGTCCTTCTCCTCCGCACGAGCTCCGTCGGCGCGAAGGGCGATCTTGCCGCACTTCTGGCACTCCCACTGGAACGGCAGGTCCGCCTCCTCCGAGAACATCACGGTGAAGTGGTGACCCTGGGGGCAGTCGAATGCGATCTCCTGACGGGGAGCGAACTCCACGCCGGTCGCATCCTCGAAGCTCCTTGAGCCCAGTCCGCTGCCACGCAGCGCTCTGTCAGCCATGGTGGACCTCCTTCTGACTACCTCAACGCCTTGGCGACTCCACCTGTTCCAGAACAGGCTCCTTGACGCGGAGCATGACGATGAAGCCTGCCACCAGGATGACAGCGATGCCCAAGATGCCCCAGTACTGGGCGTTCTCCTCGTGGTTGAGGACTATCCCCAGCGTGACGGCGAAACCGAAGAACGTGGGCGACAGGAACGAGATCGCACGACCCGTCGTGGCGTAAAGGCCGAACACTTCCCCGGACTTGCCCTCCGGGATGAGGCGGGCGAGGTAGCTGCGCGAGGCCGACTGGGCGGGACCGACGAAGATCGTGAGGCCGAGCCCGACGATCCAGAACGCCGTCTTGCCGCCGTTGTGGAGGAAGAAGACCAGGGTGGACAGCACGGAGAGGCTCGCCAGCGAGATGAGGATGACGCGGCGCGCACCGATCCGGTCGTCGAGGAAGCCGAACAGCATCGTCGAAACACCTGCGGTGATGTTGGCGGCAGCCCCGAAGATGATGACGTCGCCGGGGCTGAACCCGAACGTGCCAGCGGCGATGATCGCGCCGAATGAGAAGACTCCCGCCAGCCCGTCCCGGAAGACGGCCGACGCGATGAGGAACGTGACCAGCGGACGATCTGTGTGCCACAGCCTCTTCAGGGTGCGCCAGAGCTCCACGTACGCGCCGAAGAAGCCGGGGCGCAGGCCGTCCTGGATCACCGGCGGACGGTTCTTCAGCATGACGAGCGGAGGGATCGTGAACACGAGGGTCCACACCGCGCAGACGAGCATCGAGACGCGGATGGCGAGGCCGTCAGCGCTGGTCACGCCGAAGAGGCCGACGTCGGGGTGGATGAAGGCGAAGTAGATCAGGAGCAGGGAGAGGATGCCTCCGACGTAGCCGGACCCCCAGCCGAAGCCCGACACCCGGCCGACGCTTTTGGAGGACGCGACCTGCTCGATGGTCGCGTTGTACGTGACACCCGACACCTCGTTGACCAGCGACCCGATGCCGAACAGGACGAGGCCTAGGACGAGGTACTCGGGAGCGGGCTTGACGAAGAACAGGGACGCCGACAGGACGACGATCAACGCGGTCAGCACCCTCAGCACGGTGACCGTACGGCCTGAACGATCGGAGGCCTGACCGAGCACCGGGGCGAACGCGGCGATCATCAGGCCACTGATCGCGGTCGCGATCGTTAGCGCGGTGGTGTTGCTGTTGATGCTCCCGAAGGGGGCGCTGACCAGGTACACCGAGAAGACGAACGTGATGATGATCGTGTTGTACGGCTGGGTGCCCCAGTCGTACATGGCCCACGTCACCACCCGCCGCCAGTTCAGCGGGGTGTCGGCCAGCGCTGTACGGAACGGCAGGACACCGTCCTGTGACTGCCCGTCTGTTGCCCCGCTGGTGCTCATCGGTCCTCCCAGATGCCACGTTCGGTGAATACCTGCTTGAGCAGGTCGGTGCGGTCGCTGACGACGCCGTCAACGCCCAGGTCGAGCAGGCGGTGCATCTCCAGAGGGTCGTCGACGGTCCAGATGTGGACGACCTTCCCGGCCATGTGGGCGTGCCGGAGGAGCCTGGGGGTGAGAACGGGGAGGTGGCGGCCACCGATCTGGTGGGTCACGGGGATCTGGATCGCCACGCCGGGGGAGTTGAGCAGCCCAGGCAGCACCGGCACGTACCCGTTCCAGATGACGCCGATCGTGGACACGGAGGTGGGGACGCGTCGTCCCATGAGCCGGCGGAACGCTCGGAGACGTTCGACGGAGAACGAGGCCACGCAGACGCGGTCCTGTGCGCGATGACGCTCGATCGTCTTCACGAGCGGGGTGATCGCTCCAGGGTGCTTGATGTCGATGGTGAAGCAGGTGTCCGGGAACGTGTCGAGCACCTCGTCGAGCGTGGGGATCGGCTCGCTGCCGCCCACACGCAGCCGGTTCACCTCAGTGAGGGAGTAGTCGGCGATGGCGCCACGTCCGTCGCTGACCCTCGTGAGGTCGTCGTCGTGGAACACGACCACCTGGTCGTCCCGGGTCGCGTGGACATCCGTCTCGACGTAGCGGTAGCCGAGCG